>NZ_CAWNTB010000046.1:0-7459 GCF_963877065.1 Vibrio sp. V01_P9A10T6 | reverse complement strand
CGCTTGGCCGCCATAAAGCTCAATCTGCTCAATTTTTTTTCGTGCAGTACATTTGGGCATTACAGCAATAAAAGGCAAGCCTAGTAAACGGGCAAAATAAGCTTCTGATACCGCAGTACTGCCCGATGAAGATTCAATGATAGTAGTTTCAGGGCCAACCCAGCCGTTACAGATGGCATACAGGAAAAGAGAACGGGCGAGGCGGTGTTTCAGCGAACCCGTAGGATGCGTACTTTCATCTTTGAGATAAATATCGACCCCAGCGACACAAGGCAAATCGAGCTTGATCAGATGAGTATCGGCCGAACGTTGGTAGTCCGCTTCTATTTTTCGAATTGCGTTGTTAATCCATTGATGATCGGTGCACATGGTTCTCTCTCCATCGTTATTATGAGGGTAATTTACCCTTAATTTGAGAGAAAAACTTTGCTATGTTGCCTGTCCTTTTGTAGTTTTAGAGAAAATTATTCTCTTATTTTGGGGAAGCTATGGAGCTTGATAGAATTGATCGCATGATCCTCTCATTACTGCAACAAGACAGCACTTTGTCGCTAAATGATTTGGCTGAAGCGGTGAACTTAACCACGACACCTTGCTGGAAGCGGTTGAAAAAGCTTGAAGAATCTGGCGTGATTGCGCAGCGAGTTGCCCTGCTTGACCCAGAAAAATTAGATTTGAGTTTTACCGCGTTTGTGTTGATTAAGACCAGCGATCACTCGCACGAATGGTACAGCCATTTTGTCGTGACTGTGTCTGAGTACCCTGAGGTGATGGAGTTTTATCGAATGGCGGGTGAGTACGATTACATGATGAAAGTGTTGGTCAAAGACATGAAGTGTTTTGACCAGTTTTATAAAAAACTGGTCAATGGCGTGAAAGGGATTAATAACGTGACTTCAACCTTTGCAATGGAGTCATTGAAGTACACTACCCAATTGCCTCTGGCATAGCCTGCTCGTCATTTGGTGAAGCGCATCACACCTTCTTGCACTGCTGTTGCGACTAAATCTCCTTGGCGGTTGTAAATCTCGCCACGCACTAAACCACGGGTATTGCTGGCCGTAGGGCTTTCTATTGCGTAGAGCAACCATTCATCCATTTTGAATGGGCGGTGGAACCAAATCGAATGATCAATCGTCGCGACTTGAAAGTTAGGTGTCATCAAAGAGACTTTATGAGGATGCAACGCTGTGACTAAAAACCCCCAATCAGACGCGTAACCGAGCAAATATTGATGGATGAGTTGGTTATTTGGCAACTCACCATTAGCACGTATCCACAGGTACTGTTTTGGCTCTGCTTTTTGTGGTTTTAGCGGGTTAATTACGGTCACTGGACGCATCTCAATCGCTTTTTCGCCACAAAAAACCTTTTTTATTTTCTCAGGTAATAAGTGTGCAATCTGGGCTGCCAGTTCAGATTCAGAGGCAAAATTTTCAGGACCAGGGATGTCAGGCATGGTGTTTTGATGTTCAAAACCGGGCGCTTCACCGTGATAAGAAGCAGTGAGATAGAAAATCGGCCGACCATTCTGAATGGCTTTGACTCGTCTGGTACTGAAACTGCGTCCGTCCCTTAAATTCTCAACATCATAAATGATTGGTTTTTCAGGATCTCCGGGGTAAAGAAAATAGCTATGAAATGAGTGAACAGTGCGGTCGGAATCAACCGTATAGCGAGCCGCCGAGAGTGCTTGGCCAATCACTTGCCCACCATACACTTGTGGTAGACCTAAGTTCTCGCTCTCACCTCGGTATAAACCTTCTTCTAGCTTTTCCAGTTGCAGCAAATCCAATAGTTCATTTAATGGTTTACTCATAGACCCTCACCGAGATTCTTAATGTAATTATTATCATTGTTGACTAAGTCAATATCTTGTTAATACCAAATGGACGACCATGACAGCAGATAAAACCGAACCTATAATCATCACCTATCTAACACCATAACTGAGGTTTTATCCTTATGAAAAAGGCACTGTTGCTGATTATGTCGTCTGTTTTAGGTCTAATGCTTGTGGGTTGCCAGTCAGCGCAAAAACCAACCTCTTCCGAGAGCAATATTCAATCTATCATGGGTACGGTTTCGTACCGTGAGCGTATCGCACTGCCGGATAAGGCGCTTGTCACTATCACTTTGCAAGATGTTTCATTGGCTGATGCACCCGCTAAAGTGATCGCAAAACACCGCTTTGAAACTAACGGAATGCAAGTGCCGCTTGAGTTTGACTTGGCATTCGACAACCGAAAAATTGATGCTCGCCACCGTTACAGCGTCAGTGCTCGCATCGAAGTAGATGGAAAACTGCGCTTCATTACGGATACCCATTACGCCGTGATTACTGATGAGAATAACACTAAACGGGTTGATTTGCGTTTGGTTGGTGTTAAACAGTAAAAACAGAAGCAATAAAATAGACGCAATACTATAAAAACAGTAAAACAAGAAATAGTAAAACAGCCCTTTCCCGTGCTAGATAAGCGGGAAAGGCGCTTGACCGAAAGGGGCTTAGGGGCGCCACTGGTATAATCGAAGTTTTATTTTGCCATGCTCGTTCACTTCGACGCCTTCGGCGATCAATTTCTGTCGTTGACGTAATAAATCCTCTCCTTTTAGCGAAATCTCTCCTTTGCTGTTGATCACACGAAACCAAGGTAATCGGCTGTTTTGAGGTAGGTTACCTAATGCTTTTCCAACATGGCGTGCGTAGCCGGGGTATCCTGCTAAACGAGCAATTTCCCCATAGGTTGTCACTTTTCCTGCGGGAATTTGATGTATAACTGCAAAAATCTGCGCTAAAAATTGGTTCATGCTGACAATTCGTCCATACTAGCAGTGTCCTAGTTCGATAGTTACCAAGGAACGGTATAAGGAGAGGGCATGCTATTTTCTACCTTTCAATTTTTAATCACAACCTTGTTGGCTGTGGTTTGTGCAAGAGCCATAGGTTTAAGCGAAGGGGACATCCCCGTGCTGGCCATCGTGATCCCTGCGCTGTGGATTTTACCGCAAGGGGGCGTCGCGGGTGTGTTGTTATTGGCTGCAATGACCGCTTATGGTTTCACTTTATCTTATCAGCCAATCGCTCTTTCTGTCAGTGTTTGGGTGTTGCTGCCTTTGTTGACGGTGGCCTTTTCTAAACGCAGTAGCATGGGCGTTATCTTAGTGAGCACGTTGATCGTATTGACGTTGCAAGTCGGTATCATCGTTACTCAATCGGCTGGGAAATTAGGCGGTACAGGCTGGCTTACTGTTATTCAGACTCTTTCTGTTATCGTTGTTTGGTGGTCGGTTGCGCACTGGAAGCCATCCAATAAGCACCGTTGGTGGGCGTTAGGGTTACTGCTACCGCTATGGATGGCCGATTTCTCGTATGCGGTGTTAGTTGCGTTAAGCATTACTGGCATTATGGCGTCGATGGAAAGTTTAACCCAATCCAAACCAGTCGCAGTGAATTGGAATGGTTTGTTATGCTGGACACTTCCAACGGTAGGCTTTGCAAGCTTAGTCGTCTCGCCCACAAGTGATGTACCAAACCCCGTATTCGTGGTTTGGATCTGTTTGCTGGCTACCGCTTGGATGACTGATTATCTACTCAAGAGCACCGAAGAGAATACCGAATGACCAGAACACAACTGAATGTAGATTAGAGCATGTTGTGGGTGAAGTTGTGACTTCATTCTTATGCATATATAGAGCATTAGTATATGATGCTCACCTCTCAGTACAATAATATAAACGTCATGGTTCGTGCATTTCGGCTAATAGGTCTTTTATGGCTAGCAACGGCGGCACAAAGCGTCATCAGTGCTCCCATAATCAACGCTAAAACATATCGAGTAGCGACAGAAGCGGACGATGTTGTCACGCGTATTTTGTTTGATGCCATTGCTTACCAATTTCGCCTTGAGATTGACTATGTTAATTACCCCAGCTTTGATGCGATCTTGACCGCTATCGAACAAGGGGAGAGCGATTTTGCAGCCAATGTGACTTACACCGAACAGCGTGCTCAACGCTTTGATTTCTCAAGTCCTACCAATATTGAATACACCTATGCATTTAGCCACAGCAACGTACAGTTAACCGATCTGGCGAGGGTCGGGGTTCCCAAAGGAACGATTTATGGTGAGCTGATTGCCGCTTATTTTCCTCATATTATACTGGTTGAGTATGATGGTGCTCGGCGTGCCAAAGAACTTTTAAGCACGGCTGAAGTCGATGTGGTCGTAGACGCGATTAATCAATTAAAGCCGATGTTGATGGCAGGGCTCGATGCTCAATTGCTTAATGACCAACTGCCTATTCAGCCGGTTGCCATTATTACGCCAAAAGGGCACAACACTTTATTACTCAACAAAATTCAAGAATATGTGCACTCAGCGTCGGTACAAAAACTGCTTAGAGAATCAGTACAAAAATACCAATTTGATATCCGCAAGCAGGCGTTGCGTCAATCAGTCATCGATAGTGGCTTAAACGTGCAGCGACCGTTAAAAGTAAAATTGGAGAACATCAGCCAATTTGCTCAGTATCAGCACGATGGTAAAGTGAAAGGAATAAACGCGGACATTGTTTTTAAAGCATGTGACATTCTGTTACTCAAATGCGAACTGGCCAGCCAGCCAGACGAAACGTGGGAGAGCATGTATGCCGATTTGGTCAATAAACGCATTGATATCCTAGTACCAGTTACTGTCTCTCAACAACGAAAATCCGACGTTTATTTCAGTGACACGTATTACCAGCCTGAAGCCGTCTTGATTAAACGTGAAAATTACAAAAACAATGTTTACAGCAATGTGTCGGAATTAATTGTTGAGCGCATCGGCGTGATTAAAGAAGATTTCTTTGAAGAGCTGTTAGGAAAAATGCTGCCCAATAAAGTGCTACATGTTTATAAAACTCAAAATGAATTGGTCAAAGCCTTGCTCGGTAAGGAGGTCGATTACATCGTTCTAAACCGTGCTAACTTTAACCAAATATTGCGCGAAGCGGATAACTTATTGCCGTTGGAGGAAGATCTATTTATCGGCAGTTTTTACTCGTCTGAGATTGCAATGGGCTTTCCCAAAAATAGCATGGGCGCTTCGCTGGCTCCTTTATTTACTCGTGCTATTAAGATGATTGATACGCAGAAAATCATCAACACCTATGATTATCAACCGAATTGGCGAGCAACGTTAGCGGCCGAGAAAACTTTTTCACGCCACACTCAATGGCTGTTTACGTTGGTATTTGGCTTCTTGTTAGTGGTCGCTTCCTATCTACACTCACAATCTGTTACCGATAATTTAACCAAGCTGCGTAATCGCCGAGCTTTATATCGCCGTTATTCGAGAGGCTTAAACAGCGATCTAACCTTGATTTATTTAGATGTGAATAACTTTAAGCCGATAAACGATAACTATGGTCATGAAGTGGGGGATGAAGTGTTGAAAGCACTTGCCAGCCGTATCGATTCTATTTGGCGTGGTCGTAGTTACCGAATCGGGGGTGATGAATTTATCCTGATTGGGCAATATAGTGATGAGGAGCTTGAGCCTGTGTTAATGCAGTTAGAGTCCTTTACCTACAGCGATTCTGCTCGAAATTTAAACATAAAAGTCAATGTGGCGATTGGTGTGTCGAATTACAGAGATCATTTCATGAGCCTGGAAGAAGTATTGCACCAAACTGATATTGCTATGTACCAAAGTAAGCACCACGGTAGCGGCCAACGAGATAATACAAAGCCTCTTCTCAAGATAATCAGAAGTTCAAACAAGAGCTAAAATAGTTCACCTATTTTATTGAGTAGAAGAGAAAATAGAAGATTTGTTTAAATGGTGTTCACTTAAAACAAAAAGCTTCCATCCATTGGGATTTCGGCTTGCAATCATTACTATGATGCTTGATAATCGCCGCACTCTTTGGCTAGCAAGCCAAGAAAACAAATCAATGGAGGCTCTGGTCCTCCCGCAACACTAACTTGTGAACTCGGTCAGGCCCGGAAGGGAGCAGCCGCAGCAGGCGACGTGTGTGCCGGGATGTGGCTGGGGCCTCCACCCTTTTTGTCGCTGACAAACTTTATCCGTACACTCCCGATTTCTTCGTTTCAAAAGCTAATGCAATGATGTTTTATCATATTGCAATCTGAAACATACATTTTGTCCAAAGACATGCTGATTCATTTATAATCAATTATTATTGAAAGTTGATTTATTAATAACTATTGGTTTATGACTATGCTCAATCCTATTTGGTTAAACACTTTTAAAACATTAGTCGATATTGGGCACTTTACTAAAACGGCTGAGTTACTCCATATGACGCAACCCGGGGTAAGCCAGCACATAAATAAACTAGAAGCTGCCTGCGGTTATCCTTTGATAAAGAGATTTAACAAGAAATTTGAGTTAACAGTCTATGGGCGTAAAGTTTACGATTATGCTGTCAAACACTTTGAAGAAGAGTTTGAGTTATTACAGAATCTGGCACACGACGAACCTTTCCGTGGTCGCTGTACTATAGGCTGTTCGGGGACTTTCGCGTGGCTGATTTATTCACAATTACTTTCTTTGCAAGTGAGTTATCCAGGCTTATCCATTGAGTTAGAAGCAACGCCAAACCATCGTATATTTGAGCAGATATTGCAGGGGAAACTGGATATAGGTCTAGTGACAAAAGAACCTAACCCTAAATATTTCGCGAGCCGTATTGTTGGTGCGGAGTGTCTTGCTCTTGTATTGCCACTGTCCGCAGACGAAAGCTTGCCTATAAATGACTTGTTAATAGAATTGGGAGTCGTTCGTCATCCAGATTTCGCTCACTACTTCCAAACATATGTCAATCAAGCGAATAATGATTTGCTTCGTCTAGTCGATTTGGAGGATGTTTCGACGCAAAGCTATATTAACCAAGTGCACCAAATATTAGTTCCTATAGCTAAAGGGATCGGTTTTACAGTGGTTCCTCGATGGTGCGTTAACTTGTTCGCGGATAAAGAGCAGCTAAAAATATTCAACATTACCGAAGACATACAAGAACCTGTTTACTTGGTTAGCAAACTTAACTCACCTCTTGCTAGGCGTTATGAGCAAGTCATTGATGTTATTGATCACTCTTTTAAGGCTGTTTGACTTGATTGAACTCCACATAAGCAGATGATATTGGCATTAAAGCTTCATAGCTGACCTTGCAATAGAAACCAAAAAGGGCTGGTTGTGCTACCTGCCCTTGAAATTTTATTAATGCATCACAGATCGACTATTCGTAATCAGAGGCATAAGTTTCTTCGTATGAGTGCGAGTAAAGCTCAAATAGGTTGCCAAATGGGTCTTCTAGATAAACCATTTTAGCGAGCTTGTTATCATCTTTTGGGTGGTAACGCATGATATCCATACGCGCTTTACCGCCATATTGTTCAATGCGCTTAATAGCGCCTTCAAAGTCGTCGGTTTGTAGACAGAAGTGGAAG
>NZ_CAWNTB010000045.1:0-7478 GCF_963877065.1 Vibrio sp. V01_P9A10T6 | reverse complement strand
CGCTCTGGGTGAAATTGGACACCATAGTAATTACCGCTTTGCAACGCCGCGGTGAAAGGCTTGCCGTATTCACATTCGGCAATCGTGTATTCACCGACGGGCATGGCGTAGCTATGGACAAAATAGAAATATTCACCCTGCTCAATGCCTTTAAACAGAGGATGGCCTCTTTCGGCATTGACCGTGTTCCAACCCATATGTGGCAGTGGTAAATCGCCTGTATCCATCAGGCGAACCTCACCATCACATAAACCCAAGCATTCAACAATGTCATTAGCTTGATCGTTAGCTTGCTGTCCTTTTTCTTCTGACAGCTGACCTAACAGTTGCATGCCTAAGCAGATGCCGAGCAGTGGCTTTTCAACCTGTTTCACCAAGGTGATTAAATCGCGCTGTTGCAGATTTTTCATCGCCTCACTTGCCGTACCGACACCGGGTAAAAACAGCTTATCTGCCGTCAACACCACATCAGGATCTTTTGAAATAGTGACTGGGTAACCCAAGCGTTCGATGGCAAATTTCACGGAAGAAACATTAGCGCAGCCTGTATCAATGATGACGACCTTTTGCGGCTGGCTGCTGTGATCACTCATCGCTTCGCGGACTGACGACATTACAGTACTCCTTTGCTGCTAGGTAGTTCATTGCCTTCCACTTTAATGGCTTGGCGCAATGTGCGGCCAAAAGCCTTAAACAAACTTTCAATAATATGGTGATCATTCTCGCCACTGGATGAGAGATGTAGCGTACAGGCCAAAGTGTCGGTTAATGAACGGAAGAAGTGATATACCATTTCAGTGGAGAGATCGCCCACTTGATCACGTGTAAAGGTGGCCTCAAATTTCAGATAAGGGCGACCCGATAGATCGAGCGCGCATTGTGCTAAACACTCGTCCATCGGCAACGAAAAACCAAAACGACCAATGCCACGCTTATCGCCTAATGCCTCTTTTAAGGCTTGCCCGAGTGCTAATGCGGTATCTTCAATGGTGTGGTGATCATCAATGTGCAGATCACCATTGACACTCAACTTCAATTGAAAACCACCATGGGTTGCGATTTGGTCAAGCATGTGGTCAAAAAAACCTAACCCCGTTGTAATTTGATTACCACCCGTTTCATCCAAATTGACCGCAACTTTAATGTCGGTCTCTTTAGTGGTTCTTACCACTTCGGCGCTGCGCGCTTTCACGGTTAAGTCTTTAACTATTTCACGCCATCCCATACTTTTCGGATGATATTGAATACCACGGATCGCCATATTTTCAGCCAGTTGCAGGTCGGTCATTCGGTCGCCAATCACCACTGATTGCTGAAAATCGACTTTGCCTCCTTGCAGATACTCTTTAACCATCCCCAATTTGGGTTTGCGGCAAGAGCAATTATCTTTTTCAAAGTGCGGGCAAATCAGCACATCATCAAAGAGCACTCCTTGGGACTGAAAAATGTCCATCATCATCGCATGAGGGGCATCGAAATCCGCTTGAGGATAGCTATCCGTCCCCAGTCCATCTTGGTTGGTGACCATTACCAGCCGATAACCCGCAGCCTGCAAAGCCAGTAGGCTTGGGATCACATACGGCTCTAGTTTCAGTTTGTCTAAACGATCAACTTGGAAATCGACCGGAGGCTCAACAATTAAGGTGCCGTCACGATCAATAAAGAGAATTTTTTGCTGTTTGCTCACTGGAATATCCTTTTCTATTGGCCAGTAACGTCACTTAAACGACTGGCTCTTATTCATTTTGGGCTATTTATGGTGCTTGATTACTGATAATAATTGCGAATAAAAGCGAGTGTTTTTTCACACTCTTCGCGATTACCGATACTGATCCTCACGCAATTTTCAATCGGAGAATTGCGTAAAATAATGCCGTGATCCCAAGCGGCTTTAAACAGCGCATCACCATCGGGAAATTTCACTAATAGGTAGTTTCCCCACCCTTCAAACACAGTTAAATTGGGCACCATATACAGCCCTGCTTGTAAATAGGCACGGTTTGCATTGAGATCCAACACTTGGAATTTGGTACGAGCCAGCCCAGCTTCCGATAACGCTTGCACGGCAATGTCTGCTACCGGAATTGGCACGGGATAAGGTGCAATTACCTTCTGCAGCACATCAATCAGCTCTTTACTGGCCAAGGTAAAACCGCAGCGCAAACCTGCAAGCGCAAACGCTTTGGATAAGGTGCGTAAAATCGCCAGATTCGGGTATTGCGCTAATAAATCAACGGTTGAGGCTTCTGGACAGAAATCAATGTAGGCTTCATCCATCACCACAATAGCGCGGTCTTTAGTCATTTCCAGCAAAGCAATAATATCTTGGCGCTTAACCAAATTGCCGGTTGGATTATTAGGACTACAAACGAAGATCAACTTCACGCTGTCTAAATTGGCACGAATGGCTGACAGATCGAGCTGCCAATCCGCTGTTAATGGCACAACTTTACGCTCGACACCGAACGTTTCAGCGCTAATCGCGTACATACCATAAGTCGGCGGACAGTATAAAATAGCGTCTTGATTGGGCTCACAAAATGTGCGGATCAAAAGTTCAATCCCTTCATCAGCACCGCGTGAGGTCAACACCTGCTCTGGCTGTACCTTGGCATAAGCCGCATACGCATCGATCATAGCTTTGGGTTGGCAATCACTGTAACGGTTCAAACGTACAAAATCGGTTTTGTACTCATTATTGAATGGCGATTCGTTGGCATTGAGCCACACATCACCACTGCCGCCAATACGGCGAGCCGATAAGTAAGGTTTTAGTGCTTGAATTTGCTTACGAGCCAGTTTTTCCATTATTTTTTCGCCTTTTGCAATTTTTCGACGCGAATGGTGACCGCACGTTTGTGTGCATCCAATCCTTCAGCTTCTGCCATTGTGACCACGGTTGGCGCTAACCCTTGTAAGCCCTCTGCGCTGAGTTCTTGCACCGTCATGCGCTTACTAAAATCAGCTAAACCAAGGCTAGAATAAGTACGCGTGTAACCGTATGTTGGCAAAACGTGGTTGGTACCCGAAGCGTAGTCACCGGCTGATTCTGGTGACCACTCACCTAAGAAAATTGAGCCAGCGTTATCAAGTAACGGCAACAGCTCACGAGGGTTCCGC
The DNA here is from genome assembly GCF_963877065.1 of Vibrio sp. V01_P9A10T6. NCBI lineage: Bacteria > Pseudomonadati > Pseudomonadota > Gammaproteobacteria > Vibrionales > Vibrionaceae > Vibrio > Vibrio sp. V01_P9A10T6. The sequence continues at coordinate 4,358 of NZ_CAWNTB010000045.1, read as the reverse complement.
GTTTGCACAATTTTTGTGCTCAGGACCGTAGTAGTTCGAGATAGAAACCGCTTGGGTCAAAGACTCAGCGATGATAATCAAACTAGAAGCCAAGGCTTTTTCTGCAATGGCGGCGCGAGATAAGCTTTTTAGCTGCTTTTGCACTGCATCTGTTACTTGATCGGCAATCACCGCTGAAGGGGTCACTAACACAACTTGTGAATCAGGTCCGTGCTCAGCTTGGCTAAGCAGATCAGCCGCGATAAAATCGGCATCAGCCGTATCATCAGCAATCACCAACACTTCCGAAGGACCCGCTGGCATATCAATCGCTGCACCGCGAAAATCATTACTCACTTGACGTTTTGCTTCTGTCACGTAGGCATTACCAGGGCCGAAGATTTTGTCTACTTTAGCAACGGATTTAGTCCCATAAGCCATTGCTGCAATCGCTTGACCACCACCAATGTTGTACACCTCATCAATGTTACACAGCTTGGCCACGTAGAGGATTTCGTCCGCAATCGGTGGCGGTGAGCAGAGCACCACTTTACGACACCCTGCAATTTGTGCAGGAACACCCAACATTAATACAGTAGAAGGTAAAGGCGCACTGCCTCCGGGAATGTACAAACCCACCGTATTAATTGGACGCGTGACTTGTTCACACACCACTCCCGGCTGCGTTTCCACTTTGATCGGTTGCAGCTTTTGTGCTTTATGGAACTTAGTAATGTTCTCATAAGCTTGTTGAAGTGCTTGTTTCATCTTGTCAGAAAGACGTTCGCACGCCGCATCAATCTCACCACTTGAAACGCGAATTGAACCCGGTTTCACGCGGTCAAATTTTTCAGTTAACTCAATTAACGCTAGGTCACCTTGCGCTTTCACCCGCTCAATCACGGCGCTCACGGCAGCAGTGACATTGGCTCCTTCAGTAATGGCCGGGCGTTCTAAAATTGAATCTTGCTGAGTTTCACTCAACGATTGCCAAACGACAGTTCTCATCGCCGTTACTCCATCATTTTATCGATAGGTAAAACCAAAATAGAACTCGCCCCTAATGCTTTTAGGCGCTCCATGGTTTCCCAAAATAGGTTCTCGGTGCTGACCACATGTACTGCAACACGATTTTTCTCCGCCGATAAAGGCAGCACTGTTGGGTCTTCCGCTCCCGGAAGTAAGTCTTTAATCGCTTCTAATTGATCAACCGGGGCATGCAGCATGATGTATTTGGACTCTTTGGCTTGAATCACGCCTTGCATACGCGTCAATAAACGAGCAATCAATGCTTGCTTATCTTCACTGAATTCACCTTGACGCTGAATGAGTGTTGCTTTGGATTGGAAGATAACTTCAGCCTCTTTGAGGCCATTTGCTTCTAATGTTGCGCCGGTAGAAACAAGGTCAGCAATCGCATCAGCTAAGCCAGCTCGTGGCGCAACCTCAACAGAACCTGTGAGCACACAAGTGCTAAAATCAATGCCCTTTTCATCCATGTACGCTTTGAGTAACTGCGGATAAGTTGTGGCGATGCGTTTACCCGCCAAATCTTGAGGACCGTTGTATTGCTGATCTTTATTGATCGCGATAGATAAGCGGCAACCACCAAAATCAAGACGGCGCAGTGAAACAAACTCACTTTTCTTATTTTGCGACAAGCGTTCTAAACGCACCTCTTCGAGTTCATTCTCACCAATGAAACCGAGATCAACCACACCGTCCATCACCAGCCCGGGTATGTCGTCATCACGCACTAGCAGTAGGTCGATCGGCATATTGAGAGAGTGAACGACAAGACGCTCACCCATGATATTGAATTTCACGCCGCATTTTTTAAGTAAGTCTTGGCACTCTGAGCTCAAGCGGCCTTTCTTCTGGATGGCAATTCTTAGGCGTTGTGTTTGCATGACAATTTCCCTGTGCAATGTATTGAATGTATTTGGAATTGAGTTAAAGCAAAATGAAAAAACCCTCGGGAGATTTGCGTTCTCCCGAGGGTTTTAATCTAAATGCTTTGACTTAACCACCGGGAGTTTCCTGCCTCCCGGGTATGCGTACATCTCCCCGAAAGATTATTTAGGGTGATGGTGATGATGAATGTTCATTACAAAATTACGCATACTTATCAGCTCTTATTGGTTTGCTGTCTTGACTCCACACTAACCAAGCTGATGTTCTTTTTCAACTAAAAATTTTGCTTTTTTAAAATCTTTTTTCACCGTCGTGCACCAGTAATAAAAAAGGGAAACTTTCGTTTCCCTTTTATCAACTCTATTTAACCAAAATACGGCTACAACGTCTCGCAATGTGTCATTTTTGATTTCGCCATAGCGGCCATAATCATGCACACAATGATAAATGCAACAGAAGCACAAGCCAACGAGATCAGCACTGACGCTGTCATTCCTAAAACAACAAAACCGACACTCGAAACCAAGGCCGTAGCCAGTGCATACGGCAATTGTGTCGCAACGTGATCGATATGGTTACAACGCGCGCCTGTCGACGATAAAATGGTGGTGTCAGAAATAGGAGAACAGTGGTCACCAAAAACGGAACCAGCGAGCACCGCGCTCAGCATCGGGAGTATTAGAGCGATATCGGTCGCCGCGGCCATATCTCCAGCAATGGGCAACATGATGCCAAACGTTCCCCAAGAAGTGCCGGTTGAAAACGCCATCACGCCCGATAGTAAGAATAAGATGACCGGTAGCCAATGCGGATCAATATTACCTTGAACCAAAGATGACATGTACGCACCGGTTTTCATGTCCCCAATAACAGAGCCAATTGTCCAGGCAAAAATCAGGATCAAAATCGCACCAAACATCGATTTAGCACCGATCCACAATGTATTACGGATGTCATTCATTGGCAGCTTTTGCTTAAACACAGTAAACAGAGCCATCGCCAAGCCAACTAGCCCGCCATAAATCAATGAAGCGCCGACATTGGTGTTTTCAAACGCACCCAGTAGATCAAATGCTTTACCGTCTGCGGCTAAAGATTGACCACCCGTAAATAACATGGCTGAAACCGTTGCAATGATGAGTAATACGATAGGCAAAACCAGATCCAACACTTTGCCATGTTCGCTCTCTTTGATATCAAGCTCTTCATTTAACTCATGTGCGTCTTGGCTATCGTTTTCATTTGCGTCGTCGAATCCACGGCCTTGGGAGGCATTAATTTCATGCTGGCGCATTTGACCAATATCTAATTGGAACCACACCACCGCAAACACCATCAGTAATGCAAAAATGGCATAAAAATTCATTGGTACTAAACGCATGTACGCGCCCAATGCCGAATATTCGGTAATCCCGTGAGAAACGAGAATACCGCCAATAATCGTCATAATGTACGCGCCCCAGCTAGAAGCTGGCATCACAACGCACATTGGTGCTGCAGTTGAATCAAGGATATAGGCAAGTTTAGCGCGAGATACATAAAAGCGGTCAGTCACAGGACGAGAAATAGAACCTACGGCTAAACTGTTAAAATAATCATCAACGAAAATAAACACACCCAAAAATGCCGCCAGCAGTTTTGAGCCACGTTTACTTTTTACACGGACTTGTGCCCATTCGGCAAAAGCACGAGTACCGCCAGACAAAGTTAATAACGCGGTCATCATACCTAATAAAAGCAAAAACCCGACGATACTCATATTCCAAGTGTTAATGCCGCCATCAGCAACAAAGACGCTTGATACCTTAGTAGCAACATAACTGAATGCACTACCAAAAGAATAATCCGCGAGTAATACCGCGCCTAATACAATACCGACACCTAATGAAACAAGTACTCTGCGTGTAAGAACAGCCAAACTTAATGCTACCAGAGGCGGTAACAGCGACAGAGGAGATGATGCAAAATCGATTAAATTCATGATCTTCAAAAACCAGTAAGTAAATGGTTAGAGATCTACTGCAGACAAATTACGAGCTAAGATAACCACGTAATTCATGTTGAACTAAGCGAAAGGGAAGCGAACACTTCACCCAACCCTACAGTAGCGCTCCATAGTTTAAAAAAAGAATAGACTATGGCAGTGTTGTTCCTATTCGAATACAACCCCAGCAAGCTGCTTTAATGTGCATACTTACTTCGGCGATAAAACCTTTCACTTTTGTTCATTGGCATTACCCCAACAGAAGTTACTATTTTTTACCGCACCTCTACGTCAAAGAAAGTACAATAAATCACCGTTATTAAGTCATTTTAACAATGATAAATGTCTTACTTCGCTTTAGGTAAATGACATTGTACTTAACAACGAATGCATTGCAACCGATCATGTCATCAAAGTGCATCAATTATTGGTCACATTCATTAAGAAACATTGAGACTTCTTTCATAATGTGGTGCAATGA
>NZ_CAWNTB010000044.1:0-44289 GCF_963877065.1 Vibrio sp. V01_P9A10T6 | reverse complement strand
GTGTGGGGCAGTCGGTGGCATAAATTCGGTCATCAACATTTGCCGCTTTTACGTTTAACTCCCCGCTGGGAGGCCACTCAATAGTTTCTAAAACATGTTGTTCCGCAGCTTGTTGAATGGCTTCAACTTGCGGCAAAGTGGCAGAATGAAGAGAAAAATTAAAGAAAAACAATAAAAAGCCGATAGAGAGATAAAAATTTCTATAGAAAGCTCTACACTTAGTTATGGAAAGTAGATGTAAACATATTTTTGTATGCATCATTCTGTTTCTCTGGTTTCTTCATAGCCTGTAGTAGACTACCACTTTTTTGCATAAAAGTTTGAGATGGAGATGAGCTTATGACGGGTATTCTTGATTCTGTGAATCAGCGTACGCAACTCGTTGGTCAAAACCGATTAGAACTCTTAACGTTTCGTCTAATGGGACGGCAACGTTATGGTATCAACGTATTTAAAGTTAAAGAGGTGCTCCAGTGCCCGAAGTTAACTTTGATGCCCAATTTACATCGCCTAGTCAAAGGTGTTGCTCATATTCGTGGTCAAACCGTTTCTGTCATTGATTTGAGTTTGGCCGTGGGTGGACGTCCCACAGCGGACCTTGATAAGTGTTTTGTGGTCATTGCTGAATTCAACCGATCTATCCAAGCTTTCTTGGTCAGCTCGGTGGATCGAATTGTAAACATGCACTGGGAAGCCATTCTTCCTCCACCAGATGGCTCAGGCAAAGATAACTACTTAACCGCAGTCACCAATATTGATAACGAATTGGTGGAAATTCTCGATGTAGAGAAAATTTTGGCAGAGATTTCTCCGGTTAATGAGACAATGGATTCATCGATTGGTGAATCGATCGCCCAAGTAGAAACAGAAAAAGAGATCATCCGTCGAATTTTAATTGCCGATGACTCAACCGTTGCGCGTAAACAGGTTCAAAGAGCAGTAGAATCAATAGGTTTTGAAGTCGTTGCGGTTAAAGATGGTAAAGAAGCGTATGAAAAATTGATCGAGATGGCAGCAGAAGGGCCAATTTACAATCAAATATCTTTAGTGATCTCTGATATTGAAATGCCTGAAATGGACGGCTATACATTAACAGCAGAGATACGTAGAAATTCAGATTTGAAAGATCTATACGTTATTCTTCACTCTTCACTGAGCGGCGTTTTTAACCAAGCCATGGTTGAGCGAGTGGGTGCAAACTCATTCATTGCTAAATTCAACCCTGATGAGCTTGGGAATGCGGTGAAAGCTGCACTAGTTAACTAAAGAGAAATTAATGACTGCTATAACTATAAGCGATCAAGAATATCGCGATTTCAGCCGTTTTTTGGAATCTCAGTGCGGGATTGTACTTGGAGATAGCAAACAGTACTTAGTGAGAAGTCGCTTAAGTCCACTGGTTGCTAAATTCAAGTTAACCTCTCTTTCTGACTTGTTACGTGATGTGGTTACGGGGCGAAACCGTGAGCTACGAGTTGCAGCGGTCGATGCCATGACCACCAACGAAACACTGTGGTTCCGTGATGCTTATCCATTCACCGTTTTAGCGGAACGTCTATTACCCGAGGTCGCTGCAAATAAACGCCCTATAAAAATTTGGTCAGCGGCAAGCTCTTCAGGTCAAGAGCCTTACTCAATGGCGATGACGGTGCTGGAAACTCAACAGCGCAAGCCGGGTATGTTGCCGAGCGTAGCCATCACCGCGACGGATATTTCTGCCAGCATGCTGGATATGTGTAAAGCGGGGATCTATGACAATTTAGCACTTGGCAGAGGGTTATCACCGGAGCGTCGTAAAATCTTTTTTGAGGATGCTGGTGATGGCCGAATGAAAATCAAAGATAACGTTAAGCGTTTAGTTAACTTCCGTCCTCAGAACTTAATGGAGAGCTATGCCTTATTGGGTAAATTCGATATTATTTTCTGTCGTAACGTTTTGATTTATTTCTCACCTGATATGAAGTCGAAAGTATTAAATCAAATGGCTAGTAGCTTAAACCCCGGTGGCTACTTATTGCTCGGCGCATCGGAGTCACTGACAGGATTGACCGATAAGTTTGAAATGGTTCGTTGTAACCCTGGCATCATTTATAAACTCAAATAGCCACATTCTTACGTTGAGTTACTTGCTTACTTTTAGTTACTTGCCCAGCTTTGGCTGGGCTTTTTCTTTCCCTTAATTTCGTTTTGATTGGTGAGATTTACTGAAGTTGTGGGCGACAAGTGGATAAAGCGGCGTATATTTTGCTTACATTTCGACGGATTCTTATTTAGATAAAATTGTTGTAAACACGGTTCGTTTTTTAAGTTGGTACGTTAATTGCTTTTAATATGAGTAGTAACAGTCAGTTTTTAGTGTAGAGGCAAACATGGCTATTTCTTTTGATAACGCATTAGGTATTCACCAACACACGGTTGGTGTACGTGAGCGCAATGCTGAGGTGATTTCCACCAATATTGCACAGGCGAACACACCGGGCTTTAAAGCAAAAGGAATGGACTTTCAAAAAGCATTGCAGGCGGCAAGTTCAGGGGCAAGCATTGGTCTTAGCCGTACGGATGGTCGGCATATATCTGCCTCCACGAAAGTAACTGGCGAGAGTCTCTATCGAATTCCGACTCAACCTGATACGGGTGATGGCAACACGGTGGACGTAGATTTAGAGCGTAACTTGTTTATGCAAAACCAGATCAGACACCAAGCCTCACTGGACTTCTTAGGAAGTAAATTCAAGAACTTAACGAAAGCAATCAAAGGGGAATAAGTAGATGAGCTTATTTAATGTGTTCAATGTGACTGGTTCTGCAATGAGTGCTGAATCTGTTCGTCTAAATACGACCTCAAGTAACTTAGCCAATGCGGATAGTGTGAGTAGTTCGGCGAAAGATACTTACAAAGCGCGTCACGCGGTGTTTGGTGCAGAGTTAAGTAAAGCGCGTTATAACCGTGATCATAATGTACCTGTAAAAGTATTAGGTATTGTTGAAAGCGATAAACCGCTTAACGCAGAATATAACCCAGATCACCCACTTGCTAATGATGAAGGCTATATTTACAAGCCTAATGTCAATGTGATGGAAGAGATGGCTAACATGATTTCGGCTTCTCGTTCTTATCAAACGAACGTGCAGGTGGCTGATGCAAGTAAACAAATGCTGCTGCGCACGCTGCAGATGGGTCAATAGGATAAGGAGGTAGCGTATGGCCGGAATAAATAACATTGGTCAAAGCGGCTTGTCTTATATTGACCAGCTGAAAAGTCTTCAAGACCAAAAGAAAACAGAAGAGACTACGGGGAAGCAAGATCTTAAACAAGAAGACTTCCTATCGTTACTCACCAAACAACTGGCTCAGCAAGATCCTTTTAAACCGGTCAGTAATGATCAGATGATCGCCCAAATGGCGTCATTTGCCACAGTTGATGGTATCGGCAAAATGAACACTCAGTTTGAGAGTCTCAACTCGTCGATGACATCCAACCAAGCTCTACAGGCTTCATCACTGGTTGGCCGTGATGTGTTAGTACCGGGAGCGGCAGGGATCAAAAAAGAGGGTGCTGGGATGGCTGCGATGGTCAAACTTCCTCAAAGTTTAGAGAACTTGTTTGTCCGAATAGAGAATGAAGCTGGACAATTGGTTCGTACCTTTGATGTCGGGGCTAAATCAGCCGGTGATAATCGCGTTGAATGGGACGGTAACGATCAAAACGGTAATCCATTGCCGGGCGGCAAATACCAAGTGAAAGCTTCGGGTTTGCTCGATGGAGAAAGCAAGGAGTTTGCGGTATCGACTTACGCAAACGTCAATAGCGTTCTGCTGGGTAAAGGTGATGGTAACGTACTGCTCAATCTGGCTGGATTTACATCGCCAGTTAAACTTGCTGAAGTACTAGAAGTTGGCAAAGCGTAACTCTTTATAGAGTAGATATGCTAGCTAGATAGGAGATTTTGGAATGTCGTATATATCATTAAGCGGTTTATCCGCAGCTCAGTTAGATCTGAACACCACCAGTAACAACATTGCTAACGCGAATACCTTTGGTTTTAAAGAGTCGCGAGCTGAGTTTGGTGATGTTTACTCAACCTCATTGTTTACCAACTCCAAAACGACTCCTGGTCAAGGTGTTCAGGCGAACAAAGTGGCACAACAATTCCACGAAGGTTCCAGTATTTATACTAATAACCCGATGGACTTGCGCGTTGCGGGAACGGGGTTCTTTGCGGTTGCGAAAGATAAGCTGACGCCTCAACAAAATGAGTTGACCAGAAATGGTGCTTTCCACCTCGATAAAAATGATTACATGGTAACGTCAAATGACGAGTTTTTGCTTGGCTATGATGTTAACCCTGATACTGGTGATGTTCTTTCGTATGAGCCAAAACCTATCAATATTCCTGCTCAGTTTGGTAAACCTAAACAGACAGCCAATGTTGAACTTGGCGCGAACTTGCCAGCTAATGGCAAGTTAAAAGACCCAACCTTATTTGATATTACTGATCCTGAGACGTACAACCGTACCACCTCATCTACGATCTACGATTCGATGGGTCAGCCTTATAAGTTGACATCCTATTACCTCAAAGATCAGACGCAAGCTAACACATGGCAAACCTATTACACCGTGACGGATAAAACTGGTGAGAAACCAATCAATGTAGTTGGTGGTGATGCTACTACGCCGACGGGTCATATTGGGCATACCATGAAGTTTAATAATGATGGTACGCTAGCCAGCATGAATAATGGTCAGCAAATTGTAACCGAGCCTTTAGGTTTGGGGGCAAACCCAGTTGAACTCAACGGTGCTGATGCCAACCAAACATTGTCGTTCAGTCTCGATTCGGCTACGCAATTTGCCGCTCCATTTGAGTTGACTAAATTTGTACAAGATGGTGCAACCACGGGCTTTTTGACGAAGATCGATTTCGATGAAAATGGCAGTGTGCTAGCCACTTACTCAAATGGTCAAAATACCATTCTAGGACGTGTGGGGCTTGTCCGCGTAGCCAATGAACAAGGCTTAGATAAAAAAGGCGGTACGCAGTGGGATTCGACTCAATTCTCCGGTGATAAAATTTGGGGTGAATCAAACAAAGGCTCATTTGGTACCATCAGCAATGGTGTTATTGAACAATCCAACATTGATATGACTCAAGAGCTGGTGGATCTTATCTCTGCTCAGCGCAACTTCCAAGCGAACTCGCGTGCGCTTGAAGTTCACAACCAGCTACAACAAAACATACTGCAGATCCGTTAATTCCTTTAACGTCATCAATGGCAATACCAAGTTAGCGGCAATGTTAGCTTGGTATTGTTGCCATCTGTTTGCGGCAATCTTCGTTATATCCTCCCTATTTTTTGTGCAATTACATTTAACCTATTGATTTTTAGTTTAAATATAAGTTGGCACGTCAATTGCTTTTAATGATCGAACGATGATTATTGGAGCAGATTATGGATCGCGCACTGTTTCTCGCCATGAGTGGCGCAAAGCAAAACATGCAAGCCATGCAATTAAGAGCGAACAATTTAGCAAACGTCAGTACCACGGGGTTCCGTGCTGATTTGGCGCAAGCTCGCTCAATGCAAGCTTATGGCGAAGGGTTACCGAGCCGCGTGTTTAGCATGACAGAACGTCCGGGACATAATTTTGCGCAAGGCAGTGTCATTACCACAGGGCGCGATCTCGATATCACCATTCAAGGTGACGGTTGGATTTCCATGATGGATAAAACCGGCAAAGAGGGGTTAACCCGCAGTGGCAACCTAAGCATTGACCAAAATGGCATGCTCATAAATGGTAGCGGCCATCTAGTGCTAGATGGAACGGGCGCGCCAATCACTCTACCTATTCCATTGAGTAAAGTAGAAATCGGTAATGACGGTACTATTTCCGTTCGTCCGCAAGGCGCTCCAGCCGATGCGATGGAAGTGGTAGGCCGAATTAAACTGGTTCGACCCAATAATCAATCCCTATACAAAGATACGAATGGTTTATTTCGTGCTAAAGATCCTAATGCAGCATTCGAAGCAGATGCTAGCGTAAAGCTATTAAAAGGTGCGCTGGAAGGCAGTAATGTCAATGCGGTGGGTGAGATGACTAGCTTGATTGAGCTACAACGTCAATTTGAAATGCAAGTCAAAATGATGAGCACCGCAGAAGAGATGGACAAATCGTCCGACTCATTACTTCGTATGAGCTGATAAGCGTTAAAGGAGATTACTATGCAACCTGCATTATGGGTAAGTAAAACCGGGCTTGATGCCCAACAAACCAATATTGCCACTATCTCAAACAACCTAGCGAACGCCTCGACTATTGGTTTTAAAAAGGGTCGTGCGGTATTTGAAGATCTGTTTTATCAAAATATTAATCAACCGGGCGGTCAATCTTCGCAAAATACCAAACTGCCAAGCGGTTTGATGCTTGGTGCGGGTTCTAAAGTCGTGGCAACACAAAAAGTGCATACCCACGGCAACGTACAAACCACGACCAATAGCCTCGATATGATGATTGAAGGTGACGGCTTTTTCCAAATCCTGATGCCAGATGGCAATATCGCTTATAGCCGAAATGGTCAATTTACCCTCAACGACGAAGGGGCGATAGTGACGTCCGGTGCTGGATATAATTTAGAGCCGGAAATTGTTATTCCACCTGATGCAATCTCTATTACTGTGGGTAATGATGGTGAAGTGTCCGTCAGGCTTCGTGGTCAGCAAAATAACCAAGTGGTTGGACAAATTACCACGGTTGATTTTATCAACCCAGGCGGTCTAGAGCCGATTGGTCAAAACTTGTATCTACCGACCGGTGCTAGTGGTGATCCACAAGAAGGGGTGCCAGGGCTTGACGGCCTCGGTGATGTTCGTCAATCCATGCTTGAAACCTCTAACGTGAACGTCACAGAAGAGTTGGTCAACATGATTGAAGCGCAACGCGTTTACGAAATGAACTCAAAAGTCATCTCAGCAGTCGATAAGATGATGAGTTTTGTGAACCAACAACTCTAATCATTAACTAAGAGAATGCTGCGATGAAACGTCTATTGAGTCTTGTATTGGTTACTGCTTTGTCTGGTTGCTCGTTAATGCCGCCACCCGTCGATACTCCTGAAGTGGTTCAAGGTACAACCGTGGTGGACGCGGTTGAAGGGGATAAGTCTGCAGAAGAAGGTTCTGGTTTACTGGACTCAATGCGTAAGCGTTCCGATCCCGTAGCCGGTGATCCCGCTTGGGCCCCCATTCATCCAAAACAGAAACCAGAACATTATGCCGCGGAAACCGGTTCACTGTTTAATTTGGCACAAATGAACAGTCTTTATGATGATTCAAAACCGCGTGGCATTGGCGATATTATTACCGTCAATCTTGATGAAAGTACTAAAGCGGCCAAGAGTGCTGATGCGGATCTATCCAAATCCAATGATGCGTCTATGGACCCACTCGCTGTCGGCGGTAAAGATCTCACCGTGGGTGATTACAATTTCTCTTATGCGTTGAAAAATGACAACAAGTTCAATGGCAGTTCTGCAGCCAACCAAAGTAACAGTATTTCTGGTTCGATCACGGTTGAAGTGATTGAAGTACTCGCCAACGGCAACTTAGTCATCCGTGGTGAAAAATGGCTCACACTGAACACTGGCGATGAATACATTCGCTTAAGCGGTACCATTCGTCCCGATGATATCGACTTTGACAACACCATTGCTTCTACTCGTATTTCTAATGCACGCATCCAATATTCAGGTACAGGCACCAATCAAGATATGCAAGAACCTGGATTCTTGGCACGATTCTTTAATGTCTCTCTGTAACGCCGGAGTTCTGGCGTAAAGAAACGTAGAAATTAAGGTACTAGACCATGAAAAAATTCACCCTGCTTGTTTTAAGTCTGTTGCTCATCGCAACCCATGCACAAGCGGCCCGTATCAAAGATGTCTCTCAAGTTGCGGGCGTGCGGAGTAACCAATTAGTGGGTTATGGTCTAGTCACTGGGCTACCGGGAACGGGCGAATCGACACCGTTCACCGACCAAAGTTTTAACGCCATGTTGCAAAATTTCGGCATTCAATTGCCGCCGGGCACTAAACCGAAAACAAAGAACGTTGCCGCCGTGATTGTGACGGCCGAATTGCCGGCGTTTTCCAAGCAAGGTCAAAGTGTCGATGTCACCGTTTCTTCGATCGGCTCTGCTAAAAGTTTACGTGGCGGCACTCTAATGCAAACCTTCCTTAAGGGGTTGGATGGTCAAATTTACGCCGTGGCCCAAGGTAATTTAGTGGTCAGTGGTTTTAGTGCCACCGGTGCTGATGGTTCTAAAATTGTCGGCAATAACCCAACGGTTGGCCTGATTTCAGGCGGCGCTATGGTGGAACGCGAAGTACCAACACCTTTTAGCCGTGGCGATTTTATTACCTTCAATTTGCTTGAATCTGACTTCACCACAGCGCAACGTATGGCAGATGCAGTGAATAACTTCTTAGGCCCAGAGATGGCGACCGCGGTTGATGCAACGTCAGTACGTATCCGTGCACCGCGAGATGTAGGGCAGCGCGTCGCGTTTCTTTCTGCAATCGAAAATGTTGAGTTTGATCCAGCGGATGGCTCAGCCAAAATTATCGTTAATTCACGAACGGGAACTATTGTTGTCGGCCAGCATGTGCGCTTAAAACCTGCTGCGGTGACGCACGGTGGTATGACTGTTGCCATTAAAGAGAATTTGAATGTCAGTCAGCCCAATGCGTTAGCGGGTGGTCAGACAGCTGTGGTGCCTAATAGCCAAATAGAAGTGTCTGAAGCACAAGGTAAAATGTTTAAATTTGAACCGGGTTTGACCTTGGATGATTTAGTGCGCGCGGTCAACGAAGTGGGAGCAGCTCCTTCAGATTTGATGGCGATTTTGCAAGCATTGAAACAAGCTGGCGCGATTGAAGGCCAACTGATCATTATCTAGGAGAGGAAGATGATTAATAATCCCAATGATATTGGCTTTATTCATGATATTGCTAGCTTAGATAAGCTACGTCAGCAAGCAAAAACCGGTGATAAAGAAGGCGAGTCAGCGGCGCTCAAGGCCGCAGCCAAACAGTTTGAAGCGATTTTTACCTCAATGTTGTTCAAATCGATGCGAGACGCCAATGCCGATTTTAAATCTGAGATGTTCAACAGCCAAAACGAAGATTTCTATCGACAAATGCTTGATGAACAAATGTCGAGCGAGCTCAGTGCCTCCGGTTCTTTAGGGCTTGCCGATATGATTGTGGCGCAGCTCAGTCAGGCTAACGGCACCTCGAAAAACGATCCAGCAATAACCGACCCGACGCAAGATGGTTTCCAAGAAGCCATGCGCCGTATCGAACGCAGTAACAACCGCCGCCTCTCAACGCAAGAAACGATCGAACCTAGCAAGGTCGAATCGAGTCGATTTGATTCGCCGCAAGCGTTTGTGGCTTCAATGAAACCTTATGCTGAAAAAGCAGCTCGGGCATTAGGTGTTGACTCTTCACTGCTACTTGCTCAAGCGGCATTAGAAACCGGATGGGGACAAAAAGTTGTTCAAAATGCTCGTGGTAGCAGTAATAACTTATTCAACATCAAAGCGGATAAAAGTTGGTTAGGTGAGAAAGTGGCGACGCAAACTCTTGAATATCATGATAATACACCCGTGATGGAAAAAGCTGCGTTCCGTTCTTATGGAAATTATCAAGACAGTTTTAATGACTATGTTCGTTTTCTCAATGACAATCCGCGCTACACCGTGGCGCTGAACCATAATGGCAGCGATGAATCTTTCATTCGTGGCCTGCACGCTGCTGGTTACGCGACAGACCCGTACTATGCTGAAAAAGTGCTGAGAGTAAAATCTCAAATTGAAGCAATGGAATAACCCCTCTAAAGCCAGCCTTGCTGGCTTTTATCTTTCCTTTATTTTGTCTAATCTCTTCTTTGAAACTCCTTTGGCATACATATTGCAATTATTAACTTAGATATTCAGTAACCACTGATTTGATTAGGTTTTCGGGGGCAGTATGGCGTCGGATCTTCTGAATCTAGGTACCCAAAGTGTACTTACCGCTCAGAGACAACTCAGCACCACAGGTCATAACATTTCTAATGTTAATACAGAAGGTTACAGCCGTCAGTCTGTGATCCAAGGGACCAATACACCTCGCCAATACGGTGGTGAAACCTACGGTATGGGCGTACATGTGGAAAAAGTTCGCCGCTCATGGGATCAATTTGCCGTTAATGAATTAAACCTATCTACCACCAGCTTTTCCTTTAAGCGTGACGACGAAGAAAATTTAGACATGCTTTCAAAGTTATTGTCGTCAGTGGCCTCGAAAAAAATCCCTGAAAACTTAAACGAATGGTTTGATGCGATTAAAACCCTCGCCGACAGCCCGAATGATGTAGGTGCGCGTAAAGTTGTACTTGAGAAAGCGGATCTGATCACTCAAAACATGAATGATTTTCACGAAAATATTCGCCGCCAATCTGATGCGACCAACAAAGGGCTAGATGTTGCCGTTGAGCGTATTAACCAATTGGCGCTTGAGCTGCGAGATTTACAACGCTTAATGATGCGTACTCCTGGTCCTCACAATGACTTAATGGACCAGCATGAAAAATTGGTGGCTGAGTTGTCTGAATACACCAAGGTCACCGTGACGCCACGTAAAAATGCTGAAGGGTTTAACATCCATATCGGGAGCGGGCACACGCTCGTCTCAGGTACAGAAGCCAGCCAAATGAAGATGGTTGATGGTTATCCTGATGTGAGTCAGCGCCGCTTGGCCATGATTGAAGGCAAAGGGATCAAGACCATTACCACTGAGGATATTGGCGGTAAGTTAAGTGCGCTGTTTACGATGCGAGATAAGCACATTCCTTACCTAATGGATGAACTTGGCCGCATGGCAACATCTTTCTCTTATGAAGTTAACAAATTGCAATCACAAGGCTTGGACTTACGTGGCAATGTAGGAAGAGCGTTGTTTACGGATGTGAACTCTGAAGTCAATGCCCGCTCGCGAGCGATCATCGCTGGCAATTCAAAAGCCGATATGGCGGTCTATATCGAAGATACTTCAGCGTTGAAAAGTGGTGAATACTCCCTACAGTACAACGGCAGCAATTATACCGTATTAAAGCCAACGGGCGAGCGGGTTAACGTTCCGGTCGTTGGCAGCAGTTTATTTTTAGATGGAATGCGAGTTGAGATTCGCAACGCCCCTCAAGCAGGGGAGCGCATATTGCTGCGTCCAACGCGTAATGGTGCCGCTATTATGAAAATGGCGACCAACGATCCGACAGCCATTGCCGCACAAAGTTATGAAGCCTCCACCACTTTTGCCCAAGGGCAGGCAAAATTTAATATTTTATCGGCAGGTGGGTTGCGTGAATTTGAAGTGGTGATCTCACCAACGGGCGATCAATTTGCGGTCACGGATACCAAAGGCAACGTGCTGCTAGAACCACAGGCCTACCCACCATCGAATTCGATTACTGTGCTTGGTACAACGTTTGAATTGACGGCTGGCGCGCTACCCAATGATAAATTTACGGCAAACCTTGTCCCCTCAGAAGGTGATAACGGCAATTTACGTAAGATGCAGCAAATTCAAACGGAGAAAAAACTCAACGACGGTGAAACGACCGTGCTCGGGGTTTATCACGATCTCAATACGGATTTTGGTTTGCAGCTGGCCACCGCGTCACGCTTAAGTGACGTGGCCAGGCTTGAAAAAGAGTCAGCGCAGGAGCGCATTGCGTCCATTTCCGGAGTCAACCTTGATGAGGAAGCCGCGAACATGATGAAGTTCCAACAAGCTTATATGGCTTCCTCACGCATCATGCAGGTGGCTAATGATACTTTCAACACGATTTTGCAGCTGAGATAGGAGGCGATAAATGTTAACCAGAATATCGAGCTTCCATAACTATCAATCGGTGCAAAACGATATGCGCCGTCAAGAATCAAAGATCCATCATAACCAAGCGCAGCTAGCGTCGGGTAAGAAGTTGCTTTCGGCCAGTGATAGCCCATTAGCCACTCATTACATCCAAAAAGTAGGGCAGCAAGAAGAGCAATTACGCCAATATCTTGATGCAATCGTGCTGGTTCGAAACCGCTTAGAGCATCAAGAAGTAATCATTGCCAATGCGGAAAGCTCGACCGATGAGGCAAAGCGTACTGTTATGGAAATGATTAACGGTTCATTCTCTCCAGAAGATAGAGAAGCGAAAGCGCGTGAGCTGCAAGAGATGTTCAACAACTTAATTGAACTAGCAAATACGCAAGATGAGTCTGGTAACTACATGTTTGCCGGCACCAAGCCGAAGAATCAGCCATTTTTTAGAGATAATGCCAGTAACGTGACTTATTCCGGCGATGATTATCAGCGCAAAATGCGTATCTCCAACAGCTTAGAGATCCCGTTCAATAATCCGGGTAATAAAGTGTTTATGGAGATTGATAACCCGTTTGGTAACTACGAACCAAACTATCAATTAAACGAAGGTTCAGAGTTACTGCTCGAGCGTGCAACCAATTTAGACTCGAATGATACATCACGCTATACCGTGACGTTTGTTGATATGGCTAACGGCAAATATGGTTACCAATTAGAGAAAGATGGCAGCGTGGTACAGGCCGATGAGTTTGATCCACAAAAAGGCATTCGATATCAAGATCTGACGGTGCACGTAAAAGGGCAAATCTCGAAAGGTGATGTGTTAAGCCTAGAGCCGCGTTCAACCTTTACCTTATTTGATAGCTATAAAGACGCGATTGAGCTCTCGCAAGGCTCCGTATCGGATGCGTCGACGACAGCGAAACTGCATCAAATTACGGAAGAGTTTCATGCCGCCTTTATTCATCTCAATAAAGTGCGTACTGATGTCGGTGCACGCTTGAGCACTTTAGATATTCAACAAGAACAGCATGAAGATTTCAAAATCAGTTTAGCGAAATCAAAAAGTAACTTTGAAGATCTCGATTACGCAGAAGCGGTGATTGAATTTAATGAGAATTCACGTGCGTTGCAGGCTTCACAACTGGCTTTTGGTAAAACGAAAGATTTGACCCTTTTCAACTATATCTAATCTTCAATGCCTTATGTGCTAAGCCATATGCGCGAAGAGTGGAATGTGTTGAAAAATTGGCCTGGAAATTGCTCATCTATTATCGAGAGATAAAGAGGCAATAGAGCGGCAAACGAAAGTGGCAACTCTGTTGCTAACGAGAAAAAACTGGATGCTCACTCACAAAGATAGAATGAATGAATTTCTTCTAAGTGATTAAAAAACAAAGAATATTAATTTTAATATCAGATGTTTTAAAAGTTGGCATACTAATTGAATTGTCTATATCAGAGTTGATACAACAAGTTTTTAAATCGGCAAATAGCGGATTTAGCAAGTTCACGGTCAGTGCTTCCAAATGAGAGTAAAGCTGGCCGCTTCGCAAAAAGCTTGCGAACTCACTAGGAGAGCAAACTATGACCATTACAGTAAATACTAACGTCTCAGCAATGACTGCTCAGCGTTACCTTAATAAAGCGACGGGTGAATTAAATACCTCGATGGAACGTTTATCATCAGGTAATAAAATCAACAGCGCTAAAGATGATGCGGCAGGCTTACAAATTTCAAACCGCTTAACCGCTCAGTCTCGTGGCCTAGATGTGGCAATGCGTAATGCCAACGACGGTATTTCGATTGCTCAGACCGCGGAAGGGGCAATGAATGAGTCGACCAGTATCTTGCAACGTATGCGTGATCTTGCTCTTCAATCAGCAAACGGCACCAACTCGGCGTCAGAACGACAAGCTTTGGATGAAGAGTCGACCGCATTGCAAGATGAGTTAAACCGTATTGCAGAAACGACCTCATTCGGTGGACGTAAACTGCTCAACGGCTCGTTTGGTGAAGCATCATTCCAGATTGGTGCGAGCTCAGGTGAGGCGATCATTATGGGGCTTACCAGCATACGTGCTGATGACTTCCGTATGGGCGGCCAATCGTTCCTTGCAGAGCAAGGAAAGGACAAGGATTGGGGAGTGCCAGCGGGCGCGCGTGATTTGAAATTTGAATTCACCACCCAGGCAGGTGAGCTTGTTACTCTCGATGTGTTAGCCAAAGATGGCGATGATATTGAAGAGCTAGCGACTTACATTAATGGTCAAACCGACAAGCTTAAAGCATCGGTTGATCAAGACGGTAAACTGCAAATTTTTGCCGCAGAACCGAATTTACAAGGTGACCTTGCCATCTCTGGTGGTTTGGCAACCGAACTTGGCCTAAACGGTGGGCCGGGCGTTAAGACGACGGTTCAAGATATTGATATCACCTCAGTTGGTGGTTCTCAAAATGCAGTGGGCGTTCTGGATGCTGCGTTGAGATATGTGGATTCACAACGGGCAGAGCTCGGTGCGAAGCAAAACCGTTTAAGCCATAGCATCAACAACTTGGCCAATATCCAAGAGAATGTTGAAGCATCCAACAGTCGAATTAAAGATACAGATTTTGCGAAAGAAACCACGCAAATGACGAAAGCACAGATTCTGCAACAAGCGGGTACCTCGATTCTCGCTCAAGCAAAACAGTTGCCAAATTCTGCAATGTCACTATTGCAGTAATGTTAGGACCCTTCATCCAACAGCTCAGACGTGGGTTAGGTGAAGGAATCCTTGGCAAAGTATGATTATGGCCGAATATAAAGCTCTCTCAAGATGTACCCTGCTTTATAGTCATAGATAATCATGCGCCCCGGTCAGTCGGTAATGTGTTCATTTCTCTGATCTCCACATTGGCTCTGGCTACCAACTAGCCCCGGTTCTCTCAAAGGAAAAGGGGCTTTTCTTTATCTATAACTTCTTGCTCTCATCAATGCTCCTCAATCGCCCGTGAAGCCGACCAATCACGTCAAATCTTTAATGCTATTTTTGTATTTCAGCCAGTTTTGCAGCGTTTATCCCACTTTTAATCGATATTGGTTATTTTTTACGAAATCGTCGTTTTCCCGTTAAAGGATTCCTAACCGCAGTCGCTAATAATAGTACTTTGAGAGAACTACTTGGTTTTCCGAGACGTCGGAAACCGTTTGTCTATGACGCTAAGTCGGAAAATCAATAGGAGAACCACTATGGCGGTTAATGTAAACACTAACGTTTCAGCTATGACAGCACAACGCTACCTAAACAGTGCTAGCAATGCGCAACAGTTATCAATGGAACGTTTATCATCAGGCTTCAAAATTAATAACGCAAAAGATGACGCAGCAGGTTTGCAAATCTCTAACCGTTTGAACGTTCAAAGCAGAGGCTTAGATGTTGCCGTGCGCAACGCAAATGATGGCATTTCAATTGCGCAGACAGCTGAAGGTGCAATGAACGAAACTACCAACATTTTGCAACGTATGCGTGACTTATCTCTACAATCGTCAAATGGTTCGAACTCGAAAGCCGACCGCGTAGCGATTCAAGAAGAGATCACCGCGCTGAATGACGAACTCAACCGTATTGCTGAAACTACATCGTTTGGTGGTAATAAGTTGCTCAATGGTACTTTTGAGACGAAATCATTCCAAATCGGTGCGGATAACGGTGAAGCGGTCATGCTAAGCCTAAATAATATGCGCAGCGACAACGCAATGATGGGTGGTAAGAGTTACCAAGCGGCAAATGGACAAGATAAAGATTGGACCGTTAAAGCGGGTGCTAATGACCTTACCATTACGTTGACTGACAAACGTACTGGCGAGCAAACCATCAACCTAAGTGCAAAAGATGGCGATGACATCGAAGAGTTGGCCACTTACATCAATGGTCAAACCGACATGTTAAAAGCTTCTGTTGACGATGAAGGCAAACTGCAAATCTTTACTGATAGCAACCGTATTGATGGCGTAGCAACCTTTGGTGGCAGCTTAGCGGGTGAACTGAGTTTCCAAGCGGCAAAAGATGTGACAGTCGATACCATTGATGTCACCTCTGTAGGTGGTTCGCAAGAATCAGTTGCCATTGTTGATGCGGCACTGCAATTTGTAGACAGCCATCGTGCTCAACTGGGTGCATTCCAAAACCGTTTCAACCATGCGATTAACAACTTAGATAACATCAACGAAAACGTAAATGCTTCTAAGAGCCGAATCAAAGACACTGATTTTGCGAAAGAAACCACTGCCTTGACTAAATCGCAGATCCTTTCTCAAGCATCAAGCTCAGTGTTGGCACAAGCTAAACAAGCGCCT
The DNA here is from genome assembly GCF_963877065.1 of Vibrio sp. V01_P9A10T6. Classification (NCBI taxonomy): domain Bacteria; kingdom Pseudomonadati; phylum Pseudomonadota; class Gammaproteobacteria; order Vibrionales; family Vibrionaceae; genus Vibrio; species Vibrio sp. V01_P9A10T6. The sequence goes on along the minus strand of NZ_CAWNTB010000044.1, from coordinate 28,030 downwards.
AATGCTGCTCTTGGTTTGCTTGGTTAAGTCGTTAACTTTTAAATTAAAAATCCAGCTTCGGCTGGATTTTTTTATGCCTCACTTTTCACGTGATCAAAGAATGGATCTGAAAAATGAATCAACGGTTAAACGGGAGGAAAGGATATATTGTTATGAGGCTAATAAAACAAAACCCAGCCTAAGCTGGGTTTGAATTGATGGTGCGGAAGGAGAGACTTGAACTCTCACACCTTGCGGCGCCAGAACCTAAATCTGGTGCGTCTACCAATTTCGCCACTTCCGCAACTTGTACTGTAGATAGATTGACATTGGTTATTCAAACTATCGTTGTAAATGGTGGCTACGACGGGATTCGAACCTGTGACCCCATCATTATGAGTGATGTGCTCTAACCAACTGAGCTACGTAGCCATTTGACAATCTTAAATCATGGTGCGGAAAGAGAGACTTGAACTCTCACACCTTGCGGCGCCAGAACCTAAATCTGGTGCGTCTACCAATTTCGCCATTTCCGCAGCGTATTCTTTAAATAAACCGAATGTTATTGATTCAGCTTATCTTTTTACGGTCAGCTTATCGCTAATCCTACAAATAATGGCAGGGCTACCTGGATTCGAACCAGGGGATGGCGGCATCAAAAGCCGCTGCCTTACCGCTTGGCGATAGCCCTACAAGATGATTGCTCATCTAAATAATGGTGCGGAAGGAGAGACTTGAACTCTCACACCTTACGGCGCCAGAACCTAAATCTGGTGCGTCTACCAATTTCGCCACTTCCGCAATTTAATTTTTCGATTCAACGAATCTTTTTCACAACAAGCGCTTGGCTTATCGTGTCAATAATGGCAGGGCTACCTGGATTCGAACCAGGGAATGGCGGCATCAAAAGCCGCTGCCTTACCGCTTGGCGATAGCCCTACACGATGATTGCTCATCTAAATATGGTGCGGAAAGAGAGACTTGAACTCTCACACCTTGCGGCGCCAGAACCTAAATCTGGTGCGTCTACCAATTTCGCCATTTCCGCAAATTTTTAGTTATCGAGATGGTGCGGAAGGAGAGACTTGAACTCTCACACCTTACGGCGCCAGAACCTAAATCTGGTGCGTCTACCAATTTCGCCACTTCCGCAGCTCGATATCTATGTGTTGCCAACTTTTGCTAACAACTAAATTATGGTGGCTACGACGGGATTTGAACCTGTGACCCCATCATTATGAGTGATGTGCTCTAACCAGCTGAGCTACGTAGCCATCTTTTTGAGCGAGACAATATAATACAATCCACACTCATGTGCCAATGGTTTTTTAAACACTGACCCATTTGAATAATGGCAGGGCTACCTGGATTCGAACCAGGGGATGGCGGCATCAAAAGCCGCTGCCTTACCGCTTGGCGATAGCCCTACAAGATGATTGCTCATCCAAATAATGGTGCGGAAGGAGAGACTTGAACTCTCACACCTTGCGGCGCCAGAACCTAAATCTGGTGCGTCTACCAATTTCGCCACTTCCGCAACTTAACCTGTAGATTCAGTGAATATTGGTATTCATTGAATCGTTGTTATGACCAGTTTATTCGCTAGTCATCTCAATATTGGCAGGGCTACCTGGATTCGAACCAGGGGATGGCGGCATCAAAAGCCGCTGCCTTACCGCTTGGCGATAGCCCTACAAGATGATTGCTCATCTAAATAATGGTGCGGAAAGAGAGACTTGAACTCTCACACCTTGCGGCGCCAGAACCTAAATCTGGTGCGTCTACCAATTTCGCCATTTCCGCAACTTTCCTAAATATTTTTATAAGAAAAACACTTAGGAAATGGTGGCTACGACGGGATTCGAACCTGTGACCCCATCATTATGAGTGATGTGCTCTAACCAACTGAGCTACGTAGCCATTTTTATTCTCTCTTTAAGTTTGCCTTAATGTCGAGAACGGAGCGCATTATGCGGATATGGCTCTAGAGCGTCAATAGTTTTTTTGAATAAATTCTTTGAAACCAACCGTTCGAACTTTTTTTGAACAAAGAGACGTGTTTGTGATCAAAAACGGTTAATAAATCATTAAGCTTATTGATTTTTCCTTGCTTGTCGCTAAGGTTGATTTTGAGAAAAAAACAAAAAAGCCAACAGAATCTGTCGGCTTTAATGGTGTATTAATAGCTGATTAACGAGTTATTTACACGTTGAAGCGGAAGTGGATAACATCGCCATCTTTTACGATGTATTCTTTACCTTCCAAGCGCCATTTGCCCGCTTCTTTGGCTCCATTTTCGCCGCGATATTGAATGAAATCATCATAACCCACAACTTCAGCGCGAATGAAACCACGTTCAAAGTCGGTATGGATTTTACCCGCCGCTTGCGGAGCCGTCGCACCGACCGGAATCGTCCAGGCACGCACTTCTTTTACGCCTGCGGTGAAGTAGGTTTGTAGCGTTAGCAGTTCGTAACCGGTACGAATCACGCGGTTTAGACCGGGTTCTTCAATGCCTAAATCGGCTAAAAACTCGGCGCGATCTTCTTCTTCAAGTTCAGATAGTTCAGCTTCAATGGCTGCGCAAACAGCAACCACAGAATTGTTCTCTTTTTCTGCAAACTCTCTGACAGCATCAAGGTACGGGTTATTTTCAAAGCCATCTTCGCTCACGTTGGCGATATACATGGTCGGTTTCAACGTTAAGAAGTTGAGATAATCTACGGCGGCTAGCTCTTCTTTTGAGAGTTCAACCGTGCGAGCCATACCACCTTCCGTTAATACAGGGAGTAGCTTCTCTAATACGGTGATTTCAAATTTAGCGTCTTTATCGCCACCTTTGGCACGTTTTGCTTGACGTTGAATGGCGCGTTCACAGCTATCAAGGTCGGCAAGGGCAAGCTCTAGATTGATTACTTCAATATCTTCAATTGGCGATACTTTGCCTGCTACGTGAACGATATTTTCGTTCTCGAAGCAGCGAACAACGTGACCAATCGCATCTGTTTCACGGATATTTGCAAGGAATTTGTTGCCTAAACCTTCACCTTTTGACGCGCCAGCCACTAGGCCTGCGATATCGACAAATTCCATTGTCGTCGGAAGGATACGTTGAGGGTTTACAATTTCTGCTAACGCATCGAGACGAAGGTCTGGAACAGGAACCACACCCGTGTTTGGTTCGATAGTGCAAAACGGGAAGTTTGCTGCTTCGATGCCCGCTTTAGTTAGTGCATTAAATAATGTTGATTTACCCACATTTGGTAAACCCACGATGCCACATTTAAAACCCATGACTGTAACCTTATTCAGCTTTGAACGTATGTAAGCGATTTTGTGCTTTAGTTAGACCATCTTTTAGTAAAATGTCGAAGCAACGAACCGATTCGTTAACCGCGGCATCTAGGCACTCTTGCTCTTTGGCGGGTGCTTTACCTAAAACATAGCCTGCTACTTTATCTTTGTGCCCCGGATGGCCGATACCAATCCGCAGGCGGTAGAATTCTTTGTTATTGCCGAGTTTGCTGATGGTGTCTTTAAGGCCATTATGCCCGCCATGACCACCGCCCATTTTGAACTTAGCGACCCCGGGAGGTAAGTCTAGTTCATCATGTGCCACCATGATCTCTTCTGGTTTTATCTGGTAAAACTTGGCGATGGCCGCCACGGCTTTACCGGATAAATTCATAAAAGTTGTTGGGATCAATAAACGCAGATCTTCACCATTAACCACGATACGTCCGGTGAAACCGAAGAATTTGGCTTCGTTTTTCAAGGTGACGTTATGAACTCGGGCTAATTCTTCTACTACCCAAGCGCCGGCATTGTGCCTCGTTTTGGCGTATTCAGGACCAGGATTCGCTAGCCCGACAAGAAGTTTGATTGGTTGGCTCAAGGTTAGGATCTCTTTGCAATATCAAAAGCGCGGTATGATAGCACACAAAAGGGAAAGGGTGCGAGGCGCTAAAATAACAAAGGAAAAAGCACCTCATTTTTCAATGAAGTGCTTTAAAAGTATTTAAAAATCAGTAAATAAACTGAGTTTTAATTAAACATGGCAGAAATAGACTCTTCGTTGCTAATGCGACGAATCGCTTCAGCAAGCATGCTAGACAAGGTTAATTGTGTCACTTTGCCGGTTGCCGCCATCTCTTTAGATAGGGTGATCGAGTCTGTGACGATAACTTGGTCTAGTACTGAGTTTTTGATATTTTTCGCTGCGTTACCTGAGAATACCGCGTGCGTTGCGTAAGCAAACACACGTTTTGCACCACGTTCTTTCAACGCTTCAGCGGCTTTACACAAAGTGCCGCCAGTGTCGATCATGTCATCCACGATCACACAATCGCGACCATCAACATCGCCAATCAGGTTCATAACTTCAGACACGTTGGCGCGTGGACGACGTTTATCAACGATTGCGATGTCGATATCACCTAATGCTTTTGCAGTCGCACGAGCACGAACCACGCCACCAAGGTCAGGTGAAACCACAACAGGATCTTCTAACCCACGCGCTTTCATATCTTCAAGCAACACTGGCGTACCAAAGATGTTATCTACTGGGACGTCAAAGAAGCCTTGGATTTGTTCTGCGTGAAGGTCGATGGTCAAAACGCGGTCAACACCAACGTTTGAAAGGAAATCTGCAACAACTTTTGCAGTAATCGGTACACGAGCAGAGCGCACTCGGCGGTCTTGACGGGCATAACCAAAATATGGGATGACAGCAGTAATACGGCCTGCTGAAGCACGGCGCATTGCATCAATCATCACTACTAATTCCATTAAGTTGTCATTAGTAGGAGCACAAGTAGATTGAATAATAAATACATCGCTACCACGAACATTTTCGTTGATTTGCACTGCAACTTCACCGTCGGAGAAACGAGAAACAGTAGCATCACCAAGAGAGATGTATAGACGTTCAGCAATACGTTGGGCTAGTTCAGGTGTGGCGTTACCAGCAAATAGCTTCATATCAGGCACGGTGGAAACCTCAGGGTTGCGTCCAGTTTTTAAATAGGTCGGGTGTTGGCGAATTGGTATTCAGCCAGAGTCTTTTTCAGTGGCGAAATGTTACACCCTAAGGCGACAAACGCGAAGACTGTGTCAGGGAGCTTGGCAAGGACAGCTTCCGCTTCTACTTTGCTAGAAAATTCGGCAAAAACGCAAGATCCCGTCCCAGTCAATCTTGACGGCGCGTATTGTAGCAGCCATGAAAGTTGCTTATCAACCTCTGGGTACAGCATTCGGACAATTTTTTCGCAATCGTTTTCGTAAGGGTGTTCGAGAAGCGTTGCTAGCGCTCGTTTTGGCGTGTTCCTTATCAATTGGGGATGAGTGAAAATATCTTTCGTTGCAATGCTCACATTAGGCCGAACCACCAAATACCATTTTTGCTTTGGTTCGGTTTGGGTCAGTTTTTCACCTACGCCTTCAGCAAATGCGGCAAAGCCATGGACAAAAACGGGAACATCCGCCCCGAGTGTTAAACCGAGCGTAGCGAGTTCTTGCTGTGATAAATTGGTTTGCCATAAGTAGTTCAGTGCAACAAGCACGGTTGCAGCATTGGAAGAGCCGCCACCGATGCCACCGCCCATTGGCAAAACTTTATTTAATTCAATGCTCGCGCCATAGCGGCATCCACTTGCCTTTTGTAAGGCGATGGCCGCTTTCCAAATCAAGTTGTCTTGTAGCGCAACGCCAGCAATGGCTGGTGTGAGAGTTATTTCGCCAGACTGATTGGCGGTAATGGTTAACTCATCACCAAAATCGAGAAATTGAAACAGTGTCTGTAATTCATGATATCCGTCGGCTCTTTGCCCGGTGATGTACAGAAACAGGTTGAGCTTAGCGGGTGATGGCCAGTGGGTTGGGGTGCAAATCATGGCGTTAGGGTCCACTTTGAAATGACGAGGTTTAATGAAACTTGATCTTGAGTCAGCTTCAGTTTGGCCGGAAGTGGCACTGAAGTGGAAGAAGCGGATGTTGAGACGAAGGGATAAGCTTGGTAGTTCAAATATTCCAAGTGCCAGCGGCTAAGCCCTAGCTGTTTATCTAACGATGCCAACAAATTATTTTGATTCAATTGAAAACCATCCGCCTCGGTTGGCAGCCCAAGCAGCCAATCTTGTAGCTGCTCAATGGGGATCGATAACCCAGTTAACTCGTAAACTAAAGCATCCGCATTCTGCGCATCGATAATTTGATCATCATACGTTTTGACCTGGGCGCCCTGAGGCGAGATGGAGAGATTTAAAACGGTCTGCCCTAAAAAGGTTGAGAGACGAAGCTGGCTATGGTCGGCGTTTTTTTGCCAATGAAAATTGAGGGATTGGCGCTGTTGTGGTGATATATAGCCGAGTTTTCCGCTGGCTTGGTACTCGCGGATCGTTTGCAATTGCTGTTGGTGTTGCTGCCAGCCGACGCTCTCGACCCTTGTTGAGGGTAAGTTTGTGCAACCAAAGAGTGTTAGCAGAGTGAGGAGAGTTAAAATCAGTCTATTCGCGCGTGTCATATCTGCCCATTATTTACACAGTGAAGGCCGTAAAAACGCCTCACTATATCATTGATATCACGAAGTCGGGAAAACAAATCCCTGTTGCCCTTTCATTAAAACAGGGCATCAAGTAAAATTCTGCTCCTATTTACATTTCCTGAACCGAGAAACCTCTATAGATGTCCTTGCTTGCTATTGGAATAAATCACAATACAGCGTCGGTAGAACTGCGAGAGAAAGTGGCGTTTGGTCCTGATAAATTATCAGAAGCCTTGCGACAACTTGCGTCCAGTTCCAGCGTTCAAGGTAGCGTTATTGTCTCTACCTGTAATCGCACGGAAATTTATTGTGATGTAAAATCATCGAGCAAAAGTAAGTTAATCGATTGGTTGTCTCAGTTCCATCATGTGAATCCTGAAGATCTTAAACCGAGTTTGTATGTACATGAAGAACAAGCCGCTATTCGTCATTTGATGCGAGTGGCTTGTGGGCTGGATTCACTGGTATTGGGTGAGCCGCAGATTTTAGGGCAGGTGAAACAAGCCTATGCGGATGCTCGCGAGCATAACGCGGCTGATTCAGCGATTGAAAAACTGTTTCAAAAAGCATTCTCGGTAGCTAAACGTGTGCGCACCGAAACCGAAATAGGCGGCAGTGCGGTGTCGGTGGCTTATGCTGCTTGTACGCTGGCAAAGCAGATCTTTGAATCACTCTCTGATTCAACGGTAATGTTGGTTGGAGCGGGTGAAACCATCGAACTGGTTGCGAAGCATTTAGCCAGCCATCGATGTAAACGCATGATAGTTGCCAACCGAACCCGCGAGCGAGCGATGGGGCTTGCACAGCAGTTTGGCGCTGAAGTGATTGCACTCAATGAGATACCTGACTATCTCGCCCACGCGGATATCGTCATCAGTTCCACCGCTAGCCCACTGCCGATTATTGGCAAAGGGATGGTAGAAAGTGCGATTAAAGTGCGTCGCCATCAACCCATGTTATTGATTGATATTGCCGTGCCTCGTGATATTGAATCGCAGGTCGGTGATTTAAACGATGCCTATCTGTATACGGTTGATGATCTTCAGTCGATTGTAGACAGCAATATGGAACAGCGTAAAGTTGAAGCCATTCAAGCTGAAGCGATTGTCAGTGAAGAGAGCGCAGCCTTTATGAGCTGGATGCGTTCCTTGCAAGCGGTAGACAGCATCCGAGAATACCGTCAATCGGCCAACGAAATTCGTCAAGAATTGCTCAGTAAAAGCTTGCAGGCACTGGCTGCAGGGGGCGATCCTGAAAAAGTGTTACTTGAGTTAAGTAACAAACTCACCAATCGATTGATCCACACACCAACCCGAGCATTGCAAAGCGCTGCCGAGTTAGGTGAACCGGCTAAATTGGCCGTGATTAGACAAAGTTTGGGTCTTGACGACCCTCGATAATATCCGTCACTCCGAATTAAAGAAGAAACTATGAAAGCGTCGATTTTAGTTAAGCTTGAATCCCTTGTTGAGCGTTACGAAGAGGTTCAGCGCCTGCTTGGCGAGCCTACCGTAATTAGTGATCAAAACAAATTCCGTACTTTGTCAAAAGAGTACTCTCAGCTTGAGGAAGTCACTAAATGCTTCCAAGCTTACCAACAAGCGCAAGAGGATTTGGTTGCCGCGGAAGAGATGACCAAAGAAGAAGACGCCGAGATGCGTGAGATGGCTCAAGAGGAAATCAAAATAGCCAAAGCGACGATTGAACGTCTCACTGATGAATTGCAAATTCTGTTGCTACCAAAAGATCCGAACGATGATCGCAACTGCTTCTTAGAAATTCGTGCAGGGGCGGGCGGTGATGAGGCGGGTATTTTTGCTGGCGATCTGTTCCGTATGTACAGCCGTTATGCTGAGAAAATGAGCTGGCGTATCGAAATTATGTCCGCTAGTTATGCTGAGCATGGCGGCTATAAAGAAGTGATTGCTAAAGTGAGTGGTGATGGCGCTTACGGTGTGCTTAAGTTTGAATCAGGCGGTCACCGCGTACAGCGTGTTCCGGCCACGGAATCTCAAGGCCGTGTGCATACTTCCGCTTGTACCGTCGCGATCATGCCCGAAATTCCTGAAGCCGAAATTCCAGAAATTAAAGCTAGCGATCTGAAAATTGATACTTTCCGCTCATCGGGCGCGGGTGGTCAGCACGTAAACACCACCGACTCTGCGATCCGTATTACCCACTTACCAACAGGCACGGTAGTTGAGTGTCAGGACGAGCGTTCACAGCACAAAAACAAAGCCAAAGCGATGGCCGTATTGGCCGCTCGTATTGCACAAGCGGAAGAAGCGAAGCGCGCAGCCGAAGTGTCCGATACTCGTCGTAACCTACTGGGTTCTGGTGATCGTAGCGACCGTATTCGTACTTACAACTACCCGCAAGGTCGAGTTTCCGATCATCGTATTAACTTAACCATCTATCGCCTTAATGAAGTGATGGAAGGGGATCTGCAAAGCTTGATTGATCCAATCATTCAAGAATATCAAGCAGACCAACTTGCCGCTCTTGCCGATCAACACTGATCCCATGACGTTATCTCGTATTGATGATGCGTTGAAAGCCGCGATTGCTCAACTCCAAGAAGGCGGCAGTGATTCGCCTTCTGTGGATGCAGCGGTGCTGCTTTGCTATGTACTGGATAAACCACGTTCTTATCTGCTGACTTGGCCTGAAAAGACCTTAAGCGAAACGCAGTCGCGGCAATTTTGCTCGCTGATTACGCGTCGAGTGACGGGGGAGCCTGTGGCCTATTTGGTTGGGGAACGTGAGTTTTGGTCGCTGCCACTGAAAGTTTCGCCTTCGACATTAATTCCTCGGCCGGATACTGAACGCTTGGTTGAAATTGCGTTAGAAAAAAGCCAGCAGACGCAAGGGGATATTTTGGACTTAGGCACAGGAACTGGCGCGATAGCATTAGCGTTAGCGTCCGAGCTACCTGAACGTCATGTGGTTGGTATCGACTTACGCCCAGAAGCGCAAGCCTTAGCGTTGGAAAACGCGCAGCGTTTAACTATTACCAATGTCACATTTTTACAAGGCAGTTGGTTTGAACCTTTAAAGCTCGGTACAAAGTTTGCTTTAATTGTCTCCAATCCACCGTATATTGAAGAGAATGATCCCCATCTCACGCAGGGGGATGTACGTTTTGAGCCTTTAAGTGCGCTGGTGGCCAAAGACAAAGGTTTGGCTGACATTAAACACATTGCAGAGAATGCGCGTCACTATTTGCAGCAACAAGGCTGGCTGCTGTTTGAACATGGTTATGATCAAGGGGCGGCAGTCAGAGCGTTATTTGAGTCACTCGGCTATCACCACGTAGTGACAGAAAAGGATTATGCGGGTAATGACCGAGTGACACTGGGTCAATATTCGCACTCAGAAGAGAGAGCATCATGTACGAAGGATTAAAACATTTTCATCTACTGACCATTGCGATCAGTGCACTATTGTTGTCGGTACGTTATGCCTTGATGATGATGGATTCCAAATGGCTGCAACACCCTTTTTTGAAACGTTTTCCTCACATTAACGATTCGCTGTTGTTGTTATCGGGTATCGCGTTGATTGTGATGTCTGGTTTTATCCCATTTACCCCAGCCGCACCTTGGTTAACTGAGAAGCTGACCTGTGTGATGGCGTACATTGCACTGGGCTTCTTTGCGCTCAAACTGGGTCGGAATAAGATGTTGCGTACCTTTGCTTTTTTGGGCGCATTAGGTTGGCTTGCTATGGCGGGAAAAATCGCCATCGTAAAAACGGCTATGTTTTTAGGCTAACAGCATCCGAGCGGCATTATGTTTGAATGGTTCGATGAAGATTTTGATGCAATGGAATTGGTGGAAGGGGCGCTGATCTTAAACAAGGCCGTCAATCCTGAAACTGAGGATGAATGGGCACGCCAAGAGTTGGCCCGTTTGCTTACACAAGCAAAACACGAGTTAGCTAATGAACAGGATGAAAAACAGCGTTTCGAAGCGTTGTTGCATCTGTTTTACCAACAATGGGGTTTTCGCGGTGACAGAGAGGCTTATTTTGATTCACGTAATGCCTTCATCGATAAAGTGTTGCAGCACCGCAAAGGTATTCCCGTCAGTTTAGGTGCGCTGTTGCTCTATTTTGCGCGCAAGCTAGGCTTTCCTTTACAAGGTATTACCTTTCCCACACAGTTTTTATTGCAGTTGCATTGGTGCGATGAATCACCGATTTATATTAACCCTTTTACTGGTGAAATCGTCTCATTACATATACTACAAGCGTGGTTAGTTGGGCATAAAGGGGTCTTGTCTAAGCTGAAATCGAGTCATTTGGAAGTGACAGATAATCCGACGGTGATCGGTCGTTGGCTGGCACTACTAAAGAGCGCACTATTAAGAGAAGAGCGTTATACCTTAGCGCTGCGTTGTACTGATTTAGCGCTGACTTTTGTTCCTGATGATCCGTATGAGATCCGCGATCGCGGTTTTATCTATCAGCAACTGGATTGTCACCAAATTGCCTTATCCGATTATCAATACTTTATTGATCATTGTCCGAATGATCCGGCGGCTGAGTTATTAAAAAATCAAGTTAATGCATTAAGCTTTGAAGCTATTACGCTGCATTAACCGCTAAATGAGAGAGAATAAAATGGAACAAAAAATCGTCCACGTGGGTGATATTCCCGTTGCCAACGACAAACCGTTTACTCTGTTTGCTGGAATGAACGTCCTTGAATCCCGTGATTTAGCGATGCAAATCTGTGAGCATTACGTGAAAGTGACCGATAAACTCGGTATCCCTTATGTGTTTAAAGCTTCTTTTGATAAAGCCAACCGCAGCTCTGTTCACTCTTATCGTGGCCCTGGCTTGGAAGAGGGAATGAAAATTTTCCAAGAGCTAAAAGAGACCTTTGGCGTCAAAATCATCACTGACGTGCACACGGAAGCTCAAGCTCAGCCTGTGTCTGAGGTGGTTGATGTGATTCAACTGCCAGCGTTTCTTGCTCGTCAAACTGACCTTGTCGAAGCGATGGCGAAAACAGGTGCAGTGATCAACGTGAAAAAACCACAATTTATGAGCCCTGGTCAAGTGGGCAATATCGTGGAAAAATTTGCAGAGTGCGGCAACGACAAAGTGATTTTGTGTGAACGTGGTGCTTGCCATGGCTATGATAATCTGGTCGTTGATATGTTGGGTTTTGGTGTGATGAAAAAAGTATCAAACGGCAGCCCAATTATTTTTGATGTGACCCATTCACTGCAAATGCGCGACCCTTCTGGCGCAGCTTCTGGTGGGCGTCGTGAGCAGACAGTTGAGTTAGCAAAATCAGGTCTTGCTGCCGGGATTGCGGGCCTTTTTATTGAAGCGCATCCAAACCCAGATAAAGCGCGTTGCGATGGTCCATCGGCACTGCCTTTGGATAAACTTGAACCTTTCCTTGCACAAATGAAAGCGTTAGATGATTTGATCAAGAGCTTTGCTCATATCGATATCCGCTGATTTTTTGTTGGATCTACCACTCATAATTTGGCCACCGCAAGGTGGTCAAATTTTATCGAATGTTTCCCAAACCTGTTTATCTTGTCTAAGTGCTCACTTTTCCTTATTTTTTCGTGTTTAGGAAAGGAAACGATTGCCTGTGATCCATTAAAATTTCACGTGTAACCTGTGGCAACCGTTACATTTTTGAATTGATTTTATAGTGATCAATTCTACATAAATATGAAATCAATCTGTCACCTTTGAGATGTTAATTTAAACTGGGTCAAGTTTATCGGTATGGCTTGATTTTGTGTTTGCAACGTTGACCATAACCTCCCCCTCACAAGCAGCGGATTTTTCAAGTTCAAAGGTATGATAATGAAACAACGTCTTATTCTAAAAACAGCGCTCAGCGCGGCTATTCTTACAGCCCTTATGGGTTGCGCAACTCAACCCACTCATGAGTGGAAAGAAGATACGACTTATAAACTCACCGTGTTACACACTAATGACCACCACGGTCGTTTCTGGCAAAACAAATATGGCGAGTATGGTATGGCGGCACGTAAAACGCTGATCGACGATCTTCGCTCTGATATTGAAGCTGAAGGCGGCAGCGTACTGCTTCTTTCTGGTGGCGATATTAATACCGGAGTTCCTGAATCTGATCTACAAGATGCAGAGCCTGATTTTAAAGGCATGAGCAAGATTGGTTATGATGCAATGGCGTTAGGTAACCATGAATTCGATAACCCGCTCGAGGTGTTGTTTAAGCAAAAAGAGTGGGCGAATTTCCCAATGCTGTCGGCCAACATTTACGATAAAGCGACCGGAAAACGTCTATTCCAAGCCTACCAAATGTTTGATAAACAGGGCGTGAAAATAGCGGTTATCGGTTTAACGACTGAAGATACCGCTAAAATCGGCAACCCTGAATACATTGGTGGTATTGAGTTTAGAGATCCAAAAGAAGAAGCGAAAAAACTGATCGCAGAAATTGAGAAAACGGAAAAGCCGGACCTTATTTTTGCCGTTACCCACATGGGCCATTATGAAAATGGTCAACGTGGTGTGAATGCACCGGGTGATGTTGCGCTTGCACGATACTTGGATGAAGGTTCTCTCGATATGATCGTCGGCGGCCACTCTCAAGAGCCTGTCTGCATGGAAGGCCCTAACGTGGTGAAGAAAAACTTCCATCCGGGAGATGAATGTAAGCCTGATATGCAAAACGGTACTTACATAGTGCAAGCGCATGAATGGGGTAAGTATGTTGGCCGTGCGGATTATGAATTCCGTAATGGTGAACTGAACATGGTGAGCTACAACCTGATCCCCGTAAACCTGAAGAAAAAAGTGAACGTGAATGGCGAGAGTAAGCGCGTACTGATTCAAGATCAAATCGCTGAAGATCCAGAAATGCTTAACTTTTTGCGCCCATATCAAGAACAAGGTCAAGAGAAACTGAATGTGGTCATTGCACAAAGTAATGGCAAGTTAGAAGGGGATCGCAACGTTGTGCGTTTCCAACAAACCAATTTAGGTCGTTTGATTGCACTTTCTCATATGGAACGCGCAAAAGCCGACTTTGCGGTGATGAATTCTGGTGGCGTGCGTGATTCGATTGATGCAGGAAAAATCACTTATAAAGATGTGCTTAAAGTACAACCTTTTGCCAATATTCTCACTTATACCGATATGACCGGGGCTGAAGTGTTGGATTACCTCAATGAAGTGGCGACCAAACCTGTTGATTCTGGCGCTTATGTACAATTCGCGGGGATTTCGATGACAGTGGCCAATGGTAAGGTATCGAACGTCTTTATTGGTGATAAGCAGCTCCGTTTGGACGAAACGTATCGCTTCACCGTGCCTAGCTACAATGCAGCTGGTGGTGATGGTTATCCAAAAATCTCCGATCACCCAGGTTATGTCAATACAGGCTTTGTGGACGCGGAAGTATTGAAAGATTACCTCGAAGCACACAGTCCAATTGATGTGAACCAATATGCGCCAGCGGGCGAAATTGTCTATAAGTGATAGCGCGATAAAGAGTTTGACTCATTGTGAGCAATCATTTTAACTAAAGGCGGTGCTTAGGCATCGCTTTTTTATTGGCACTAACGGTTACTTTGAGATAAGCACGATGACACCTGCGATTGATTTGGCGAAAAAGAAAAAAATTCCTCACACTCTCCATCAATATCAACATGATCCTAATCACAGCAGTTATGGTTTAGAAGCGGCTGAGGTTTTGGGACAAGATCCGAAAAAAGTGTTTAAAACACTGCTGTTTTGCTTAAATGGCGAGCCGAAAAATCTCGCTGTCGCGATTATTCCTGTTGATCAAAAATTAAACTTAAAGCGTGCGGCCAAAGCGGCTAAGTCGAAAAAAGCGGAAATGGCTAATCCAGACATAGCGCAAAAAACCACAGGTTATGTGGTCGGTGGTATTAGCCCGCTTGGGCAGAAAAAAGCACTACCGACTTTCATTCATCTCAGCGCAGAAGATCAATCGACCATCTGTGTCAGTGCAGGTAAGCGCGGTTTAGAGATTGAATTGGCACCGAGCGATCTTGCGTTATTAACGCGAGGTGAGTTTGTTGAATTGTGTCAAGAATAGAGAATGAAAATCCGGCCTCGAGTGAGGCCGGATTGACTGGCAAAATTAGTTCTTCAGTTTGATCTCTTCTTCCATCTGGGCGTTATCCACCACATGGTTTTCTCCTAAGTCATTAGGAAGGATCAAGTTTAGAATAATGGCTACGATACCGCATAAGCTGACACCTTGTAGGCTAAACTCTCCGATACCAAAGGCCATGCCGCCGATACCAAACACTAATGTCACTGCCACAATCACTAAGTTACGAGACTTGTGAAGATCGACATGATTTTTAATCAGTGTGTTTAGGCCAACCGTTGCAATTGAACCGAACAGCAAAATCATAATGCCGCCCATTACTGGAATTGGAATGGTTTGCAGTAGCGCGCCCAGCTTACCAACCAATGCTAATACAATCGCGGTGATCGCAGCCCAAGTCATGATTACTGGATTAAAGGCTTTCGTCAGCATTACGGCACCCGTCACTTCGCTGTACGTAGTGTTTGGTGGCGCACCCAGCATCGAGGCTGCGATGGTGGCAACACCGTCACCCGCAATGGTGCGATGTAGCCCAGGTTTCTTGATGTAATCTTTTCCAGTGACGTTTGAGATTGCGAGCATATCGCCCACGTGTTCGACTGCCGGAGCAATTGCAACCGGGATCATGAACAAGATCGCGTTGATGTTGAACTCAGGGAAAGTGAAGTTCGGCATTGACAGCCAAGCCGCTTGCGTAACAGGAGTAAAATCCACTACACCAAAATAGAGGCCCAAAAGATAGCCTGCAAAAATACCGCCGCAGATCGGCAACAGTTTGAGAAAACCTTTGGCAAAAACGCTAATCGTGATGGTGGTTAACAGTGAAACGCAAGAGATCCACATCGCTACATCTGAGCTAATCAGTTGTACCGAACCATCTCCAGTTTTACCTAGCGCCATGTTTACAGCAACAGGCGCAAGGCCTAAGCCAATCACCATGATCACCGGGCCAACGACCACAGGAGGTAAAATTTTGTGGATGATTTCTACGCCACGGACTTTGATGATCGCTCCCAGTAGTATGTAGACAAAACCAGCGGCCACTAAACCGCCCATCGTCGAGGCAACGCCCCAAGTTTGGATGCCAAACATAATCGGTGCAATAAAGGCAAAAGAAGAAGCAAGAAAGATGGGGACAGAGCGGCGAGTAATAAGTTGGAATAAAAGGGTACCGACACCGGCGCCAAATAGTGCAACGTTAGGATCAAGCCCAGTTAACAGCGGGACAAGAACCAGCGCACCAAATGCGACGAAGAGCATCTGTGCGCCTTGGATGGCATTTTTCATCATGATTTCCCTGAAGCAAAATAAAAATTCGCGGGATTCTATCACTTTTGCAAACGATTGCCATTGAAACTAGATCAAATAAAGTCACAAATGTTGATGAAATTATCACCGAACTCTGCCGTGGATTCCTTGCCGCGGACCGGATAGTTGCTTATCATCGACGTTCACAAAACAGATCATAGGAACAGTATGCGCTATTTAGCTATGTTGGTGATGAGCTTACTCACTCTCCCTGCTTATGCCTTAACCAAGGTCGACTT
Organism: Vibrio sp. V01_P9A10T6; assembly: GCF_963877065.1. Classification (NCBI taxonomy): domain Bacteria; kingdom Pseudomonadati; phylum Pseudomonadota; class Gammaproteobacteria; order Vibrionales; family Vibrionaceae; genus Vibrio; species Vibrio sp. V01_P9A10T6. The sequence continues at coordinate 11,865 of NZ_CAWNTB010000044.1, read as the reverse complement.
ATACCATACCGAAGTCGTGATTGATCAACAGCAAGACAATGCCGACGCGAATGCTCGTATCAAAGGGATGAGCGAAGTGATTGTTCGAGCTTCGGGTGATAGGAATGCGGTGAACAATGAGGTGATTAAAAAAGCCTTAAGGCAGAATTCGCAATATTTAGCGCAAATCAGTTATGGTCAAAATGGGGCGCAATCTTCGATTGTCATGGGGTTTAGCGCACCGCATATCCGCACATTATTAACTCAAGCTCAATTACCATTTTGGCCTGAAAACCGAGCTAATGTTTTAGTCTGGTTGATTGAAGAGTCAGGTTATGACCGCAGTATCGCTTGGGAACATTCTGACACGAGTACGCTAAAACAGCTTAAAGGCGCGACTCAAACTCGCGGTTTGCCTATCACAGTGCCTGTGGGTGATTTTGATGATATTACCGGTGTGGAAGTATCGGATTTGTGGGGCGGTTTCGTACAGCCTATCAGCATGGCTAGCCAACGTTATCCAACCGATGCTGTATTGGTGGTCAGAGTGCAAAGTAATGGTGTGCGTTGGAGTTTGTATGATCAACCCGCCGCTCAAATGGCACAAGCCACGAAAGCGCCACTGTCTGGTCAAGCGTCTGGTGACGATGCCATTGAACAAATGGTCGATCAATTGAGTGATTACTATGCAAGAAAGAGCTCGGTTATCGTGGCCAGTGAATCCTCTTCTTCGCTGCTTGCTCGTTTTAGCCCGATTGATGATGCAATGGATTTCTTTACCTTGGAGAATAAGTTGAAGCGCTTAAGTTCTGTTGCTTCTTTGGACATTCTCAAGATTCAAGGTGAGGAAATCACTTTCGAAGTGCATTTGTTGGCTTCAGAGTCCGAGTTTGAGCAAGAAGTGCTACGCATGGGCAAAGTCGCTAAAATTGATGACCCACAGCCAGAGAGTGTGCCAACACAGCTTACCCCAGCAGCAGAGGTTGATGATTCTGCTGTGGAGTCAGGCTCTTTGCAAGTCACACCTGAACCGTCATTATCTCAGGCCATCACTGAACCAGTGAAGCGAGTGCTCTCTTTTGAGTGGCAAGCGTAAAGTACTCAGTCACCTCTTGAACAAATGCTGAGATAATCAAAAAGAGCCCATCAGGGCTCTTTTTGTATGAGAAGAATAGGCAATCCTGTCATGGATTGACTCTATGGTTGATTATCGTGGGTAAAATTGGCTTTCTCTTGTTTTTCTACTTCAGATAGACGCTTGAGTTTCAGTCCGAGCTCTTTACCGCGATGGCGAGCATACAAGGTATTACCGACAAAAGCGGCAAATGTAAGTAGCAGTTCCACTACCGCTAACCAGCGCTCCTCTCCATCAACATAAATCAGCGTCAATGCGTGTAGAAAGTAGAGCATTAAAACAAAGTTGGCCCAGGCGTGAGTGTAGGGTTTTCCGGCCAAAATTCCCGGTAATGGTAAAAGCAGTGGGATAACCCATGCAATGGCCAATGCAACATGATTAAGATGAGGGTGAGGAGAGAGCGAGAATTGCCATAAAACCACCCATATAATTAGGGATAAGTTACTCAGTAAAGCTAGCCATCGGTACTGCTTGGTGCTTGGCATCATTTCTGCCGTCATAATCTGTCCTTTAATCGGCTGGCTAGCATTGCCAGCCGTTTTCCTAAATTTTTAGCCAGTTCACTTTCGTGCGTAGTGAGTTGTGGCGAGTGTGTTGCGACATGGCTTGCACCATATGGCGTGCCTCCAGAGGTTGTGGTATGCAGTGCAGGCTCTGAATAAGGGATGCCAACGATTAACATGCCATGATGCATCAGTGGCAGCATCATACTCTGTTGCGTACTCTCTTGGCCGCCATGCAAAGAGGATGAAGAAGTAAACACGCAAGCGGGTTTATCAATTAATGCGCCGCTAATCCATAAAGGGGTCGTTTGGTCCCAAAAATGCTTCAGTGGCGCGGCCATATTGCCAAACCAGACTGGGCTGCCAAAAGCCAAACCAGCACATTGCTTTAACTCATCCAGAGTCAGGTAGGGATCGGTCGTTTGCTCTGCATGATTGTCTAGCGCCGGAACGGTGCGCAAGAGCGCTGTCGCGCCTTGTGCTTCAATTCCGCGTGCGATTTGCCTTGCCAGTGCTTGCGTTGAACCGTGCCTGCTGTAATAAAGTACGACGACTTTAATACTCATAAAATCTCAAGTACTTGCTCTGGTGGACGGCCGTGGCGCGCTTTACCATTGGCGACAACAATGGGACGCTCAATCAACTTAGGGTGCGCGGCCATGGCTGAAAATAGTTGATCATCAGTAAGTGCATCATCACTTAGGCCAAGTTCTTTATAGAGATCTTCTTTGGTGCGCATCATATCACGAACCTGTTGTAGCCCGAGTTGAGCGTACAAGGTTTTCAACTGTTCGATGGTTGGCGCTTGGTCTAAATATTTGATGATCTGTGGCTTTAACTGGCGGTCTTCTAGTAGTGCCAGAGTTTCACGACTTTTTGAGCATTTAGGGTTGTGATAAATCACGACTGACATAACTTCTCCTCGTTGTATTGTGATTATTGGAGTGATAAGAATCGGTCTCGTTGCACCATCAATTGGTCAATGCGTGCATCGTAGCGAGCTTGTTCTAAGCTGCCAAGTTCGGCGAGTTGACTTGCTTGAGTGTAATATTGAATCGCTTTATTCCAATTAGCTTTGAGCGCTAAAAGCTCCGCTCGCGCGGCGAGATCTTCTTGGCTATTGCCAATGCCGATATTCGCTTCTGATAGCAAATGCCAGCCGTTGGTATCATTAGGGTTGTCATGGGTGTAGCGCTGCAATACCCGAATGGCATCAGACAATTTATCTTGTTTTAACAAGCTGTTGGCGTAGTTAATTGTTAAGGTTGGATTGTTCGGTTTCTGTTTTAGCGCCTTTTCGAGCAAGGTTTGGGCTTTGGCCGCTTGATTTAGAGCGATATCGAGATCGGCCATCGCATCAAGATAGAAATTGTTTGTTGGGTCTTGTGCAACCAGCTTTGATAAAATCGCCTCTGATTTATCAAATTGCTTGCTATCGAGATAAACCAAGGCTTTGCCATATTGGAAGGCTGGCGCGAGAGTCGCACTCTCTTTTTTCTCCGCACGCTTAAACCAATCAAGAGCGGCTTCATTATCAATCCCAGCATAGCGAGCAACAATTCGCGAGCGTGTTAAATGGTAATCCAATGAAGGTTGAAGGCGCATAGGCGGGTAGTGTTGGGCGCGCTCACGGCTGTCGGTAATACGATCTTCTGGCAGCGGATGGGTTAGTAACATCGGTGGCGGTTTACTAGCGTAACGATATTCATCAGCGAGGCGGCCAAAAAACCTTGGCATGGCTTGGGCATCAAACCCCGCTTTGGCTAGCGTTGCAATACCAAATCGGTCAGCCTCTTTTTCATTACTGCGCGTATAGTTTATTTGGCTTTGCATACTGCCTGCAGTGGTGGCGGTAATGGCGGCAATGCCCACTTCAGGTGCCGCAATGGCCAGTAACAAAGAGCCCGCCAATGCGGCGATTGTTGCTGGTGAGCGTCTGGCTTGGTCTTCCATACTGCGTGCTAAATGGCGCTGCGTGACGTGGGCAATTTCGTGCGAAAGAACCGAAGCGAGTTCGCTTTCTGTTTGTGCATGCAAAAACAGCCCAGAGTGCAACGCAACATAACCGCCAAAGAAGGCAAACGCATTGATGTTGCGATCGCGGATCATAAAAAAGGTAAACGGCGTTTTTACATCGTTGGCATTGGCAACCAATTTGTGCCCTAGGCTATCAATGTACTCGTTGATCACCGGATCATTGACGATAGGCTGGCTGTTACGCAGCATGCGCATATAAGCATCACCATAAATAAGCTCTTGATCAATCGTCAAGGTCGAACCTGCTACTGTCCCAATGTCCGGTAGCTCTATGGTGTCGGCATAGCTCAAGGAAGGGGCGTTTATCGCCACAGTAATACAGAGGAAAAGTAAGGATCGAGCGCGTTTAAACTTCATATTTGTCAGTGATATTCCGTGATCTTCTTGTCTGTATGACATTGAATGTGTGAATTGGTTTCCAACTCAAAATAACGGCCAAAAATTGTAGAGAGAGAAGAGTAAGCTAGCCGGTGTTTGAGTATCGATAAACACTGGCATGCCAGTCAAAACTCGATACAATGGCAGGCCTATATTAAGCATTGAGCAGAAGAATGGAACCAAATATTCTGGATTTACGCCAGCAGCGTTGTCCGATGGCTTTATTACTTGCGAAGCGTCACACTGTTCAATTGGTTTTGGGTGAGGTATTAGACATTTGGCTTAACGACGTCAGCTCAGGACAGGATATAGAAAAATATTTGTCTGCGCATGGCTTTCGTTGCCAGTGGAACACGTCACCCGGCTATTTTTGGCTAAAAGTAATTAAGGAACTCGATTAAATGTTTGAAATGGTAACTCGTTGGTATCAAAGACGCTTTTCTGATCCTCATGCCGTTAGTCTGGTTGCTATTCTGTTTTTTGGTTTTGTAACGATATATTTCTTCGGCCATTTGATTGCGCCGCTGCTTGTGGCCATTGTGTTGGCGTATTTACTTGAGTGGCCAGTAATGCAATTGCGCCGTTTTGGGCTTCCTAGGTCCGTTTCCGTAATTTTGGTGATTTTGCTGTTTGTCGGTTTGATGCTGCTGGCTATCTTTGGTTTAGTACCAACCATTTGGAAACAGGTTGGTAATTTAATCAATGACATTCCTAACATGTATGCAGGGTTGCAAAGCTTCATTTTGAGTATTCCTGAACGTTACCCTGAACTCGATAACTTACAGATTGTTGAGTCGGTGATAAGCAATGCGAAGAACCAGGCTTTAGGTATGGGGGAAAGTGTCGTTAAAGGGTCACTTGCTTCTCTTGTGAGTTTGGCTACCTTGGGTGTCTATCTCATTTTAGTGCCGTTGCTGGTCTTCTTTTTATTGAAAGATAAGAATGAAATGCTGCGAATGACCAGTGGGTTGTTGCCACGCAACCGTAAACTCGCGGCTAAAGTATGGCAAGAGATGAACCAACAAATCTCAAACTACATCCGTGGAAAAGTGTTAGAAATACTGATTGTTGGTAGTATCAGTTACGTCACTTTCGCCATTCTTGATTTACGTTATTCGGTGCTACTTGCTGTGGCTGTGGGTCTATCGGTTTTGATCCCTTATATTGGCGCGGCCGCTGTGACGGTGCCAGTTGCCATCGTCGGTCTCTTCCAATGGGGCATGACTCCGCCGTTTTACACATTATTAATTGCTTATGGCATCATCCAAGCTTTGGATGGCAACGTATTGGTTCCCGTTCTATTTTCTGAAGCCGTTAATCTACATCCCGTTGCTATCATTGTCGCGGTGTTAGTCTTTGGTGGGCTATGGGGGTTTTGGGGCGTATTTTTTGCAATTCCTCTTGCCACTCTAGTAAAAGCAGTATGGCATGCTTTGCCCAGCACTGATGAACCTGTTGTTGAGGCTGAATCACCCTAAAATCACTGAATTATAAATAAAAAATAGAGAGTAAACAGAATCTCTAAGGAAGCCTAAACCGTAATCGTTTTAGGCTTTTTTTTGCCAAATAGTAAATATTGATTAGACTGAACTAAGTGGATGTGTAAAAAAGCTATAGATTTTTTGTAACTTGGCGATAACTAACTATAACCACAAAAATGATAATTAATTTGGCATCAATGAGGGATACTTATGAAGTTTAGCCAAAAAATAGTTGCAGCTTCTTCTGCACTTCTGCTTGTTACCGTCTCGCTTATTTCCATTCAGCAACTGAGCATTGTTCGCTCGGAAATAGAATCCCTAGTTACAAAAAGTCTGAATGAAATGGAAGCAGGGGTTAAAAACACCATTGTTTCTGAAATGGAAAGCAAAAAATCCTTGGCTCAGTCAATGACTGAGGTGATTGAGCTTGATCCGCTCAACCGGGATTACGTTAAAAACATTCTTGAAAAACCGAAGTTGAAAAAAAGCTTTTTAGCCATAGGGTTAGGGTATGAATCCGATGGCAAAGTGGTGGAGAATGATGACGGTTGGGAGCCAAGCGCCGATTACGATCCTCGCAAGCGCCCTTGGTTTGTGGATGCTAAAGCATCGAAAAAGCTTATCGTTACAGCGCCGTATGTCGATATTTCTACCAAAAATGTGATCATTTCTATTGGTACGCCTATTTACGATCAAGGTCGATTCTCTGGTGCCATGTTCTACGATATGGAATTGACGGGTTTAGCTGAATTGGTGAACTCTATTAATTTATTCGATGCGGGTTACCTCTTTATTGTTTCAGGTGACGGAGCGACGATTGCCCACCCTGATACCAAAAATAATGGTGAGAAGTTATCGACTTATTTACCGCAAGTGACTCTGAAAGAGGGGGACCAACAGATTGAAATTGATGGTACCCGTTATCTCGTCAGCTTCACTCATATTCCAAGTGAGAACTGGTACATCGGTGCGATTGTTGATGAATCCATCGCCTTCAATGCGATTGGCGTATTACGCAATAGCTCTATTATCTATACGTTAATTGGGCTTGTGTTGAGTGTGATTGGCTTGACGCTACTGATTAAAGTGTTAATGCGTCCATTAGGTGTGCTCAATGAAGCGATTCAAGATGTCGCCTCAGGGCAGGGGGATTTAACCAAACGCTTGGATACCAATACGGACCAAGAGTTTGCTCAACTCGCATCAGGGTTTAATACCTTTACTGAGACGCTGCAAAAGCAGATCACGCAATCAAAAGCGATTGGTGAAGAGATCATGCGTGGCACAGAGCTCACGGTGCAAGGTGCTCATGAGTCAGCAGAAGCGATGCGCACTCAGTTACAAGAGTTAGAGCAACTAGCCACTGCAATGCACGAAATGGCAGTGACATCGACAGAAGTTGCCAATAATGCGCAAGGTGCAGCAGCAGCGGCGAAAGAAGCCGATGAAGCAACGCAAGATGGTTCCAGTGTGGTCAGTGAAACGACATTGTCGATCGACAATTTATCGGCCCGTATTGACCAAGCGGTGGAAGAGGTGAAAGGCCTAGAGTCCGCGACGGCAAATATTGAAACTATTTTGAAAGTGATTAATGACATTGCTGATCAAACTAACTTGCTTGCCTTAAACGCGGCGATTGAAGCGGCTCGAGCGGGTGAATCTGGCCGTGGCTTTGCCGTTGTTGCTGATGAAGTGCGTACACTAGCTCAGCGCACTCAGCAATCGACCACCGAAATTCGTAGTATGATTGAGCAATTACAAGCAGGAGCGAGTTCGGTTTCTTCGGCTATGAATGAAAGTAAAACGACGGCTGTTGATGCGGTGAATAAAGCGAAAACGGCAAATTCGGCATTGAACCGTATTCGTGATGCGATACAAGTGATTTCGGACATGAATATCCAAATTGCATCTGCGGCAGAAGAGCAAAGCCTTGTGGCTGAAGAGATCAACACCAATACAGTGAAGATTAAAGATTTGTCGACGCAAGTGGCACAATCTGCTGAAGAAGCCAATATCGCAATGCAGGTTCAAACGGAAAACGTTCGTGAGCAAGATGCCCTGCTCAATAAGTTCATTGTGTAATTACACATCAACTTTTGATTAGTCGCGTTACAAAAATGCCAGTATTAAGAACTGGCATTTTTTATTTCAGTCGAGTTTTGATTATTGGGCGTTTAGATAACCAAGTACCACTTCATGGTGATCTTTGGTTTTGAATTTATCAAAAACCTGTTCAATGATACCTTGCTCGTTAATTAAAAAGCTAATCCGGTGTAGACCATCATAAACTTTGCCCATGAAAACGCACCCTTGGAAATATGCTAAGACATAAATTTTGACGATTCTTAATAAAGTCTATCTTTAACAATGAGTTAAGTTAATAAATTTCTTGTTTAAACCCTAATTATAGCAGTTGTCATATTTTTTTGTAAATTGGGCTATTTTTGACGCTTTTCGAAGCGGGAACTTGTCATAAAAAGTTTAGGCGATTTTATAAGATGAAGCTGATTTTCATTGCGACAGAATCGCTCGGTGATCACACACATGACTCTGAGCCTGTAACTCATTTGTGGACAGAACTGTTTTATACTTCCTGCTAATTTACTGAACCATCAATTATCTAAAGTATGGCAAAATTTATTGCGCAATATTGATTGATAGTGCAGACGACTCGCTTTCTCTGCGTATTTCCATGAGTTAGCTCATGCCTATTTTCAATAGTCAACAAACTGTAATGAAAGCATGATAAATGTCGAATTTAGTAATCCTAAACATCTACAGGGCAATTGATGAAAATATTATTTGTGTGCAAACATAATGCAAGCAGAAGCATTTTGGCTGAAGCAATTGCAAAAAAATACCTGCCTGAAAATTTCCAAATCGCAAGTGGTGGTAGCCATCCTAAGGGTCAGATCAATCCTCGTATTGCACAATACCTTGAAATGCATGGCTTTGATGCCTCTGAGTTTCACAGTACGTCATGGGAAGAAAGGCTTAGCTTCCATCCAGATCTAATAATTACTGTGTGTGACACAATGCACAATGAAACTTGCCCAAACTGGTTATCTGCTGGTATTCGTGTTGCTTGGGATCTTGAGCCATTGCCTAATGATGAAGCTTCAGTCTCCGAATTTAACAAGCAGTGCGATAAAGTATACTCCTCTCTAAAACGAAGAATTGGAGCTCTTGCAAACATCGATTTTCAAAATCTCGATTCTGAAGAAATAAAACAGCATGTGCTCGATCTGAAATCAATGTAGATAAGTGTATACGTAACGAACTGATACTACTTCATTAACGTTTTTTACAGCTCTCGCTTATTCGATGACTTGAGGTTAAAAAATAATGCCAGCAATCGTAGCTGGCATTGGTGAACAAATCTGCTTAGTTTTATTTATTGCTGAGCCAGTTTTTGATTTGTACCTATAGGCAGCCAAAACGAAATAATGGTCGTTAATGCTAAGAAGGCAAAGGATACCCATAGACAGGCTGAGAACCCCCACATTTGGAACACCCATCCAGATAGAATCGTCCCTATCAAGCGCCCCATTGCGTTTGCCATGTAGTAGAAACCGACGTCCAGAGACACACCATCGCCCTTGGCATAGCTGACAATTAAGTATGAGTGCAGTGATGAGTTCACAGCAAACACAGCACCAAAAATCATCAATCCAACGACAATAACCACTTCTGGGTGCCATTGCTGCTGAACACTGTAAGCAATTACGCCAGTCACTATAGACAATACCAACGCCCACACTATCGCGGCTTTACCATCTGGAGTATACCCCGATTTACTGCCTGTTATCTTTGGTGCAATTCCTTGAATGATTCCGTAACCGATCACCCAAATAGCCAGGAATCCACCTACGGCGCTATGATCCCATCCAAACACAGATCCCAGATAGATAGGCAGTGCAATCACAAACCAAACATCACGCGCACCAAACAGGAACATACGAGCAGCGGATAGAATGTTTACGCTGCTAGATTTGGAAAAAATTTCAGAGAACTTAGGTTTATTTTTCGCTTTGCCCAGGTCGGATTTAAGGCTAATCACACTGCCGATAAAGACCAGTAAAAGAACACCAGCCATCGCAGCTACCGCATATTGGAAGCCAATCATCGATAACAACGCACCACCTAAGAAAAATCCTGCACCTTTTAGCGCGTTTTTAGAGCCTGTAAGTATGGCGATCCACTTATACAATGCTCCTTGCGCATTCTCTGGCACTAAGGTTTTGATGGAGCTTTTCGCACTCATTTTGTTTAGGTCTTTGGCAATACCTGACAAGGCTTGTGCCGCCATGACCCATGGAATCGAGAGCCAACTTGCAGGGACAGCCAGCATTGACAGAGCGATGATTTGCACTCCCAAACCGATATTCATCGTTCGGTTCAACCCAAGACGAGCACCTAGCCAGCCACCGATGAGGTTAGTGACGACGCCAAAGAATTCATAAAAAAGAAACAGGGAGGCGATCTCTAAGGTTGAATACCCCAAATCATAAAAATAGAGCACCACCAACATGCGTAATGCGCCATCGGTAACAGTGAAGTTCCAATAGTTAAATGTGACCAACATGTACTGGCGGACATTTTGGTTGAGTTTAGACAACATATTCACTCTCTTTAAAAAAAGAGCCGCCTAAGGCAGCTCTTCAAGGCTTCTATTGATTAGCAAATTGGTGGATGTACTCAACTTGTACATCTTTGGTAAATGCGCCAGGTCTTAACGACTGGACATGGGTGATGATTTCTTGCAGCTCCCAACCTTTCTCTAGCAAAAGATGGGCAGCAAGCAAACCTGTCCGTCCCGATCCCCCCATGCAATGCATCGCTATCTTTTCGCCATGTTCTATAGCTTTGTGTAGCGAAGGGGATATATGTTTCCAGCGAGCCTGAAAATCTTCACCTGGAGCACAGTCATCTTCTATCGGTGTGTGAAACCATTGCAAACCTGCTTTTTCGACAATATTAGGCAGATCGCCAACGCCTTTTTCTTGCATCTCATGAGTGCTCAGTGCCGTAACAACGATGGTTACACCTTGAGACTTTAGTTGATCAATACTGTCACTCAGCGACGCTTCTTTAGTGCCAGGACAAGGAGTCAGTATTAACGCTGCGTTATTGTCTTCAACAGGCAGTTCCCACGTAGGATGTGTCATTGGTTTGATTCCTTATGCTAGGCCGACTTTACGAACAAGTTCTGCGGTACGTGTTGCGTAACCCATTTCGTTGTCATACCACGCATAGATTTTCACCATACGCTTGCCAACAACCATAGTCGAAAGCGCATCGACAATCGTTGAACGTTGGTCGCTTTTGTAATCAATAGAAACAAGAGGGCGCTCTTCGAAACCAAGTATGCCTTTCAGCTCATTCTGCGACGCTTCTTTAAGTAAATCGTTCACCTCTTCAGCCGTGGTGTCACGCTTAACATCAAAAATAATATCGGTTAATGAGGCGTTAGCTAACGGCACACGCACTGCATGACCATCAATTTTTCCTTTAAGTTCAGGAAAAATTTCGATAATCGCTTTCGCAGAACCTGTGGTCGTTGGGATCAAACTCATACCACAAGCACGCGCACGGCGAAGGTCTTTATGCGGTGCATCCAAAATGGTTTGCGTGTTGGTCAAGTCGTGAATGGTCGTAAACGATGAGTGTTCAATACCAAGTTGCTCGTGAATCACTTTGACGATAGGCGCAATGCAGTTGGTAGTACAAGACGCAGCGGTCACAATCTGGTGTTTCTCTGGATCAAAAATGTGATCGTTCACACCAACCACAATGTTAGCAATCCCATCTTCTTTGACTGGCGCGGAAACAACCACGCGTTTAACACCTTGCGCTAAATACTGATTCAAAAACTCAGATTTGCGGTGTTTGCCTGTTGCTTCGATGACCACATCACAACCAGACCAATCGACATCACTGATCGCTTTTTGTTGTGAGGTACGAATAACCTGACCGTTGGCAATGATCGCATTACCGTCGCTTGTCACTTCATGATGCCAACGGCCTTGTATTGAATCAAATTCGAGCAAATGAGCCAAGGTCGCCGCGTCACCCGCAACATCGTTAATCTGGATAAATTCGATCTCAGGCCAATCAAATGAGGCTCTTAATGCTAAACGACCAATACGACCAAACCCGTTAATTCCGACTTTAATAGACATTTTTATTTCCTTTTATCCATTCTAAACACAGCATTCTGGGCGAGATTTCATCTCTGCCAGCCTTTGCATATCCTGTTGGTATTCTTGTTTCAGGCAGTTGGACTCCACCAGCCCTTGAATTTGTTTTCTCATCCATCCGGGCAGTTGGTCCGAGAGCCGATAAAACACCC
>NZ_CAWNTB010000043.1:0-7577 GCF_963877065.1 Vibrio sp. V01_P9A10T6 | reverse complement strand
TTCATACGCAGCAGTGGTTGCTTCAAGCGATCTTTGCCATACATGATTTTTGAGAGGAAGTAGCCTTTAATACAGTTCAACCCTTTGTTGACGGGGGCTTCAGGGTCACCTTGCGTGGCAACCACTTTGCCGTTTTGGGTACCGATTAATACTGAACAGCCAGTCCCGCAGAAACGACAAGGCGCTTTATCCCAAGTGATTTTTGTTTGGTCTGAACTGGCAATCAAGTTAGTGGCGCTGGCGGGCAGAGTAATACCGGCGACAGCGGCAGCGGATGCGGCTGCGTTTGCTTTCACAAACGCGCGTCTTGTCATTTTCATACGTCATCCTCAATGTGGGAATGTTGTGTTCCAGTGTTGGTATCCGTGTCATCCAGCCCACTTTCTATTTGGTGATAAACCAAAGCGGTGCTGAGAACATGTGGTAAATTATTAATCGCATCGATGGTGTCAGTAACGAAGCCTTGGTTTTCCGTTTCCAAAACTACGATCATTTTCCCTTCGTCGCTTTGGCCATATACTTCTGCGTTCTCAAACGATTCGATTGTCGCTTTGAGCGCCGCTAAATGTTCAGGCACGACATGAACGATCAAACTTGAAATATGTACTTCATTGAGTGACATGTTTATCTCTCATTATTAATATTGCTCACACGGATGGCTGAGGTTGGACAGATGGAAACGCACGCGCCACATCCGTTACAGGCATCAAGATCGACATTTGGTTGCGCCACTTTTCCGATAACTAAGTTGAACGTTATGGCGGTTAATTCACATGACTCAGCGCAGCTACGACACTCCACATTGCGTTTAGCCAAGCAGCTTTCTTCGATCTTGGCTTTGGCGCGCCACGGTTGCATTGAACGCGGTGTAAAGATCGGCTCTGGGCAGCTCTGCGCGCACTGATAACAAAAGGTGCACTCATCAATATGAAAATCTATAGTTGGGAAGCCACCATCACCTAAGGTGATGATTTTCGTCTCGCACGCTTCTAGGCAACGGCCGCAGCGAGTGCACTCATCTGAAAAGGAAAGGGGGTGAGCAATCCAAGGCAAGCGGACAATGGTGTCATCGACCTTATTACGAGAAAAAAAACGCCTTTTTGAGAGATCAACCAAAGTGCATTCCCATTTTTGTTAACAAATCTTCATTTACCCATACATAAATTGTAGTTTTTGTCCTATTTCTATAAATACCCACAAGGAGGTAATTGGCTAGACATGTTGTTTTAGATCAATAAATTCAGGCGCGAGTGATCACATATTGAATGGCTTTAACGACAGCCGCGCCTAATCAGATACAATGGACAAGGAGATGTTCACGGAGAGATGTTTTGAGAAAACGATCCAAACAGTCGGTAACAAGCACGATTGCCAAAGCAATGTTGTCGATTTTGCTGCTATCAGTTGCCATCACGGGTTACGCAATTTTTACACTCGCCTCATCACTCAATGATGCGGAAGCGGTGAATGTGGCGGGTTCAATGCGTATGCAAAGCTATCGATTGGCACATGATATTCAAAGTAACTCGGTGGATTATTCATCTCACATTTATCTTTTTGAACGTTCGCTTTATTCACCATCAATGAAAGCATTGCAGCGTTGGCCTGTGCCAAACGACATCACCAAAGATTATTATCAGTTGATCATTCGTTGGCACGAACTGAAAAGCTTGTTAAATAGCGAGAACAAAGACCGCTATCTTGATGAGGTAGCGAAATTTGTCAGCCAAATCGACCGTTTTGTCTTTAAGTTGCAGCACTTCTCAGAACAAAAGCTGATCCAACTGGCTTGGTTTGGCGGCATGGGGTTGGGTGGTGTGTTATGTATCTCATTGTTTGTGGTGCATTTTATTCGTAAGGAAGTGGTAGGGCCATTGCGTTCGCTAGTGACCGCCAGTGAGCAGATCCAAAACCGTTCATTTGATGTATCGCTCAATGTCACCAGCCATAATGAAATGGGGATCTTAACCCGCACGTTTAATAAAATGGCCACCGACCTTGGTAAGCTGTACCTCGGTTTGGAGCAAGCGGTGAATGAGAAAACCCATAAGTTGCAAAATGCCAACCAAGCACTGCAAGTGTTGTATGACTGCTCGCAAGAGTTAACCGCATCGCGCATTAGCCAAGATAATTTTCAAGCGATTTTGCAACACTTGGTCACCATTGAAGGGGTCACATTTGCCCAGTTAGAAATTGGTGATGACGCGGGTAAAAGTACGCGCTTATCCGAAGGTGAGAGTAATGGGTTCTCCCTCTCTCCGCTTTTACTGAGCTTAGATGGGATACAACTGGGTTACTTGTATCTACAATACAGTTTGCCTTGTCCAAATAACGCCTTGATTGATAACTTCGTACAAATATTGTCCCGCGCTATCTATTATAATCAAGCGCAGAAACAAGCCGAGCAGTTGATCTTGATGGAAGAGCGCGCCACCATCGCACGTGAACTGCATGATTCGTTAGCTCAATCGCTTTCATACTTGAAGATACAAGTATCGCTATTGAAACGCGTGATTGGCCGAGCAGATGCCCCGCATGCTGTAGAAAGAAAAGAGCAAATCATTTCAGATATTGATCAAGGTTTGTCGGGCGCTTACACCCAGTTAAGAGAGTTGTTAACCACCTTTAGGCTAACGATTAAAGAAGGCAATTTTGGTCAAGCACTAAAGGGCATGCTAGAGGAACTTGGCGAACAAACTGCGGCGGAGATAGCGCTTAATAATAATTTGTCATCGATTGATTTAGATGCGCACCAACAAGTGCATTTACTGCAGTTGATCCGAGAAGCGACTATCAATGCTATCAAACACGCTCAAGCTAGCGTCATTCGGGTCAGCTGCGATGAAGTCGATGATCAGGTGATGGTGACGGTCAAAGATGATGGGGTTGGCTTTGATCAACAGCGTGCTAAGCTCAATCATTATGGGTTAAGCATTATGCAAGAAAGAGCAGCGCGGCTGCATGGCACATTGTCAGTAACCTCCGCACCCAACGCCGGGTGTCAAGTTATGTTGAAATATAAACGTTCAAAGGATACAAATTTTGACAAGATGTAGAGTAATGCTGGTAGATGACCACCCTTTGATGAGACGTGGTATTAACCAGCTATTGAGTTTTGAAGATGACTTTGAAGTGGTTGCTGAAGCCTGCAACGGTAGTGAAGCCATTGCTTTGGCACATGACATTGAGCCGGATCTCATTCTGCTTGATTTGAATATGAAAGGCATGTCGGGGCTCGATACGTTAACAGCGCTTCGTGCCGATGAGTCAACCGCCACCATCGTTATTTTAACGGTATCAGACAGTGCACTCGATATTGAAGCCATGGTGAAAGCGGGGGCTGATGGCTACCTTCTTAAAGATACAGAGCCGGATGAGCTGGTGGAACTGCTTAGACAGGCCGCTACAGGTGTAAAAGCGTACAGCGAGTTTGTTACTCGGTACCTTGCCGAACGTCATACTCATGAAGATCTTTTTGAAACATTAACCGACCGTGAAACTCAGATTTTAAAAGAGGTCGCGAAAGGGTATCGGAATAAACAAATTGCGGATCGTCTGTTCATTTCTGAGTCGACAGTAAAAGTGCACATGAAGAGTTTACTGAAGAAGCTACGCGTCCCATCGCGCACGGCAGCAACGATTTTATACTTGGAGCGTTATAGCGAGAGTAAATAACACCTATTTGGAAATAGCGGTTTGAAAAAAGGGCGTCCTGTAGGACGCCCTGATTGTTTGTTAACGTTATGCTGTCATCGGTACAAGGATTACCGTACCAATAATGACAGTGATTAAACCGAGGATGACGGGAACGGAAGTGCGTTTTACCACTTCAAATGGGCTGATTTGACCCATGCCAGCCGTTGCTACGACGACACCTGATACCGGTGAAATGGTACGCCCAAGGTTTGAAGCTTGCAGCATCGGGATAATTAGGAATGCTGGGTTCACGCCCAATTTAGCCGCTAACGATGGCGCTAACTCAACAAAGGCGTAGAACGGAGCGTTACCTGAACCAGTCGCAATAGCGGCTGCTACGGTAAGGCCTGTTAAAATCAGCATCAAGGCTATGCCGCCTGCGCCTGCGGTTTCTGCAAGGTGAAGCAGGTTATCAATCGCTCCAATCGACATCAAACCTTGTGCGAACACGCCCGCAGCAACCAATAGCATCACCACGCCTTTGAATGCTTCGGCCATACCTGCGTAGCACGATTCTAGATCTTCTAACGTCTCTTTACCTTTAAAACGCTTCGTCACGAAGTCAACCAATGCACCGATGAAGATGGATCCGACAACAATGGTGTAAATATCAAGGCTCAAACCTTGAATGGTTTCTCCGTTGAATAAAAACACACCTACAATAGGTAAGAATGGAAGCGCCGCATAGTAAGCTGGTGCTTTCACTTCGATGGAAGAAACATCGATTTTTTCCATCGGTGTATTGTCTTTTTTATCAAGATACTTGTTCCAGAAGAAGGCCGCGACCGCCATTACGATAATGGCGCAGATCGAAACAGGCAGAACCGTTTCCACGGCAAAAACGTGTAAAGGTAGGCCAGATTTTTCCGCAGCAATAACCACATCACCAGAGGTAGGGGAGAGGATGATCGCGGCAGGAGATGCGCACACCGCGACGGCGGCCGGGCGAGATATCCCCATCGCCACCATCATTGGAAATAAAGTGGCCATTAACAGCACGCCAAGACCCGTTGCTGAGCTCACCGCTAAAGACATCAAACACGCCACAATATAAGCAGCAACCAGCAAGATATAAGGGGATGTAATGATCGAAAGAGGTTTAGAAAACTGTTTTACAACCACATTGTTGGCACCGATGTGTGTCATGTACGAAGCAAAACCACACAGCAACATAATTTGCATGCCTAAACCGCCACCACTGTAACGTAGCATGTATTTCACGAACTCGAGGGCATCCGTTACCGTGTTACCGGTTGAGGGTACTTTGGCTGGCAGCACTGAATAGCCAAGTGCGCCGGTTAATAGCAGCAAAACGATACCTGCAGTGAGTAACACACCTGCTGGCTTGTAACCTTTAACAATGAAATAACCCACCGCTACTGTTACCGCCAAGCCAATTAAAAGCTCTAGCATTTAAGTCTCCTGAAATTATGAACAATATTGAAAAAACGTGTATCAATTTATGACAAGGAATTTACCGAAAAGAGTACTGTAGCACGAGAGCAAGTTGAGCTTTAGATGATCTAAAACAATAAAATTATCAATTGATAACCTAGTTGAAAATTCTTTAACTTTGAATATGTTTTAGTCGTTCTAACTATTCATTTGGCAAATATACGGCTAGAAATTCTGTTGGAGGGGAGGATAATTTAAGCTAGGAAAAATGAAGCCACTTAAGCCATGGCTTCATCAAATCTGTAAAGTATGAATTTAGGAGTACTGACGCACAATGAGCTGCCAATTGGATTTTTGTAGCGCTAATTGTTGCTTCACTTGTAGATAGCGCAGCATTAATAGAGAGTGTTCATATCTACGAACCATATTGTTTTTTTTACTTTCGATCAGCTGTTTCTTTAATTCATAATATTCTTGTAACTGCATGACTAAAGCGTCAAATTCACGTTGTATGCTGGCCATAACGAGTTGCTGATTGGGCAACGCGGCGATCTGTTTTTGCGCATGGCTTAATGCCATTAACGCTTTCGCTTTTTCTACCTTAAGGGGAGGAGAAGTGCGCAATTTACCAGCCAACCCAAGCCACGAACACAGCTTGATCAGCCATTTTGTTGGATCGTATTGCCACCAATAAATCCCATTACGATAATCGTTTTCAAAAATATGGTGATAATTGTGGTAGCCCTCGCCAAAAGTGAAGAAAGCCAAAATACCGTTATCGCGGGCTGTATTTTTATCAGTATAAGGCTGGCTACCCCATATATGAGCCAGCGAATTGATGAAAAATGTCGTGTGATGATTGAGCACTAAACGCAGTGCACCCACGATCAGTAGCATGCCCAGTATATCGTGATAAATAAAACCAAGAATCAGTGGAACGCCCAAGTTCATTGCAAGTGCCAAAGGCACATAATATTTATGCTGCCACATTACGATCTTATCTTTTTGCAGATCACGGCAGTTGGAGTAGTCATCATACGTGGTTTTATTGTAGTGACGCAGCATCCAACCTATGTGTGAAAACCAGAAACCTCGTTTTGCTGAATAAGGATCTTTGTCATTATTGTCTACATGCTTGTGATGAACGCGGTGATCAGAAGACCAATGTAGTGCACTGTTTTGTAGTGCAAATGCCCCACCTAATGCAAACAATAATCTCAGTGCCCAATGGGCTTCATAGGCTTTATGTGACCATAAACGGTGATATCCCGCAGTAATGGAAAGGTTGCAAAAGGAAAAGCAAATCATCAACCAAAGCCAATGCGCCATGCCGTAGCCAAATTGCCAACCATACAAAGGGGCTGCAATGGCCGCTAAGCCCAAGCTGAAACTAAAAATAATAATGTTTATCCAGATAAGTGGTGGTTTTGATACCGATTCCATGATTAAAATCCCTTGGGCTTACAGTTGTTCGCTAGAATATCAGCGAACAACTGTAAGTCAAAGGGGTTTAATGATTCTTTTAAGGGATTGTGATTAGTATATTTTGCTTTTCTATTTGAACCGAATAGTATGAAAGACGATGTTAATCCTTACAGGAAGTAATAAGGACTGGAATATGGAAATAAAAGCAGCTGAATATTGCGATTTTGAAAGAATTGCTCAGCTCCACGCTCAAAGTTGGCGAACTCACTACCAAGGCATATTAGGTAAAGAGTACCTTGATAACGACGTTCTCGAAGACCGTTTACTGATCTGGCAAACTCGCTTGATCAATCCGCCATTTAATCAGCATGTACTACTGATTGAAGAGGGAGGGCTGCTGTGCGGGTTTATCTGCGCCTTTGGTAACCACGATTTTGACAAAGGAAGTATTATCGAGTCTCTGCACATTGATGAAAATTATCGAGGAAGAGGGATTGGTCGCCAGTTGATTCAAGAGATGGCAGCGTGGTTTGGTCAATATTTTCCTAACAGCGGTGTTTATCTGGAAGTGATGGCAGACAATAAGCAAGCCATCGAATTTTACGACTACTTAGCTGGTCGACCTAAAGGAGAGCGTTTATGGCGGTCTCCTTGCGGACAAGATATTAAAGAGTGGGTTTATACTTGGACCAGCCCAACAGATTTGCTGGCTTCGGTCTCTTCGACGGTTAATTGAAACCAACTCCGTTACGCTCTCAAGTTTCTAAATGCTATAAATAGAAAAAGCCTTTGATAATCAAAGGCTTTTTCTTGATGTTTGGCGGAGAGATAGGGATTTGAACCCTAGGATAGCTATTAACCATCGCCGGTTTTCAAGACCGGTGCTTTAAACCACTCAGCCATCTCTCCGTGTGGTGCGCATAATAGATAGCCACCATAATATTGTAAAGCAATAAGTTGAGTCATCGACTCGGTTTGGCTAACCACAATAACGTTTTCAGTTACAGTAAAGTACTGTTTTTACCGCTTCCCTTGATTTTATGAGCTATATACTCTACAAC
>NZ_CAWNTB010000042.1:0-7699 GCF_963877065.1 Vibrio sp. V01_P9A10T6 | reverse complement strand
CTACAGAGGATGTCACAGCTTCCTTTACAGGAGTTTGCACTTGTGCTGATTTTGTCGGTATTTTAGGAGCCGGTTTGTCTTTTACCGGTTTTGACAGGCTCTTTTTCTGCACCACTTTTTGCGGCTCTTTTTTTGCTGGTTTGGGCTTGTTGGCTCTCTTTTCTGGAGGTGGGGTTTTTGTTGCTTGCTCTTGTACTACCTGAGCTTGAGGTTGAGCCACAAAGTTAATCGACACTGAGGTGGATTGATTTCCCGCAGGCATGGCAAACACTTTTGATTCGTCATCAACAAACAAGATCGCCGCGTGAATCGCGAGAGATAGACTGCCAGCGACAAGATATCTAGTGAAATTCACGTGGTACTCCATATAAAAACAAAGCGTTCAGAGAGAGGATTATTACCTATCATTCAAATAAGATCAATTATCAATTGCATTATCATTTACATCAAATTATGATTTTATGAATTTGAAAAGATGAGTTAGAAACGCCTTGTTAGCACAGGGTTTTCTATCAACCACAATTAATCATAAACAATCTGAATTAATTCACCTTTGCCATAACTTTACTTACTGGATCGGGTTTTTAGTGGCGATTAATGTGATGTACTGAGCCAGCGTAAGGCGATTTAAAGCGAAGAACGAACTGGAAATGAATATGGATTTACTTGAACAGAAAGTGGCCTCTTTATTAGAGCAACAACCGACCTTATTGCCGGCAGCGATGGCGCAAGAGTTGAATGTGACTGAATTTGAAGTGGTGCAGGCATTGCCTAAAGAGATGGTTGCGATTGTTGATGGTGCTCAAGCTCAATCGCTGTTGGAATCGTTAGCGGATTGGGGAATGGTCACAACGATTGTCCACTCTTTTGGCTCTATATTTGAAGTGAAAGCACCTTTTCCAAAAGGGAAGTTGGCTCGTGGCTATTATAACTTGATGGGTAAAGAGGGCGAGTTACACGGCCACTTAAAATTGGAATCCATCCAGCACGTTGCTTTAGTCAGCAAGCCTTTTATGGGACGTGAAAGTCATTACTTTGGTTTCTTTAGTGAGCAAGGCGATAACATTTTTAAAATTTATCTAGGCCGAGATGAAAAGCGCGAACTGATTGCAGAGCAAGTTGCACGTTTTAGAGCATTACAACAAGACGTTCATTCCAACCAATAATATTGATATAACGATAAGCCCTGAACGCAGTGCGAAAGGGTCGAGGAGAAAGTCATGGATCAGCAGATCAAACAAGAGCGATTACAAGGACGATTGGAACCTGAAATCCAAGAGTTTCGTCAAGAACGTCGTACATTGCAATTGGCTACAGTGGACGCGGAAGGCCGTCCGAATGTGAGTTACGCGCCATTTGTACAAAACCAAGAAGGTTACTTTGTGCTGATTTCGCACATCGCTCGTCATGCGCGTAACTTGGAGGTGAACCCGCACGTCTCCTTGATGATGATTGCAGACGAAGGCTCATCAAAACAGATTTTTGCGCGTCAACGGCTGACGTTTGACGCCGTTGCGAGTGTCGTACCACGTGAAACGGCATTATGGCAGCAAGTCATTGGTCAAATGCAAGCTCGTTTTGGCGAGATCATTGACGGCTTAAGCCAGCTGCAAGACTTTGCTTTATTCCAGTTGAAAGTAGAAAAAGGTCTTTATGTGAAAGGCTTTGGCCAGGCGTATCAAGTGTCTGGTGATGACATGGTTGATTTTGTGCACCTTGATGAAGGGCATAAGAAAATTTCCAACGCGTAATCTTAATCGCTCAAGATACATTGGACATTGTAAGAAAAGGCTAGTTATCTAGCCTTTTTTATTAACAACAAAGCCAGCATAACGCTGGCTTTGTGAATAATGGTTTAATCGCTAAAACTCATATTTAGCGGTAATAGCATAGTTACGCTCAGCTTGAGAGTAGTCGTTATCTAAGTTTGTTTTACCGCGGATATCATTCCAACGGTAGTACTCTTTGTCGGTTAAGTTAAATATGCCCGCAGTAATAGTGACATCTTGCATTGGTTTAAAGTAAGCGGTGATATCGACAATGGTCGCACTCGGCAGTTCAACTTGGTTTTCTGTACCGCTATTAAGTTGGTCACGGTTGATATTACCGGCTGACTTCGCAGCAGTATAATTCAACTTCAGGCTAGTACCCCAAGTGGTACTTTCATCATCATAATTTAGTGCTGCGACAACATTCCATGGGTTTACGCTGTTCAATGGACGTCCGTTACCATCTTCACCTTTGCTATAACTTGCCGCTAGGCGTGTTGACATACCATTCGGCGCTCCAATTAATTGATCCAATTTTAATTGATTTGATAATTCAATCCCTTTGATCGTCGCTTCACTTAAGTTGACATAGGAGTAGTGGGTTATTCCGTTCACTTTCTTAGTTGTAACTCGTTCAATGAAATCATCATAGTCGCTATAAAATGCAGAAATTTCAGTTGCCGAGACGTTTGTATTGTGACGATAACCCAATTCATAGGCCAAGCTTGTTTCTGACTTAAGGTATGGGTTTGGATCGTTCACATAACGGTGAGCAATGTTGTCATACGTGTAGTACAGCTCAGTAAAGTTAGGGGCACGGAAGCCTTGGCTGACTTGAGCAAATACTGAATGTTGATTATTGATACGGTACAGTGCGCCAAGACGGCTGGTGAGTGCTGAATCGTCAAATTTAACGAGAGGTTCTGTGGTGCTACCACCGGGATCGGTGCTAAATGAATCATAACGAAGGCCTGGTGTGACAATCAAATTACCGCTCAAAAGGGTGATCTCATCTTGAACAAAGAGGCCGATTTTTTGGTCTGCAGCATCCGGTGTATAAACCAAAACTTGATTTGGCGTTGCAGGATCCGAGTTGAGTTCTGTATTGGTATTTGAAATATCGCTACTAGCAAAACTTAAACCATAAATAAAGTTATGTTCGGTTTGACCTAAGGTAACTAACTTATCCAGTTGCGTTTCTAATTCAATTTTATCTTCATTATAGAAGTAATCTTTGGTTTGTTGGTTGTCCGCATTGGCTGGAGTGTAAGGAGGCCTTCCTGACGATGCTGGCTGAAAACGGTGCGTTAAGCCGTTATCTTCTTTGCTTTGCCAAGATGCTCGGCTAGTGATGGTGTCTGCGATGGCAGAGTCAGCTAGCCAAATGTGTTTGATGCCAAGGCGATACTGTTTCGTTGTATCTTGACCATGATAGTTTTTGTAACTGGAATGAGCGATATCAGAATCTGTTTTGTTATGCAGTGCTTCACCAAAGAACTCCAAGCGGTGAGCATCGCTCAGTTGATATTGGAGCTTAAGTAGCAAGTCATTTTTTGCACTATCTTGACTCTCTATCGAATAATCTTCTTTACGATCTGCAAAATTTTGTTGCTCTTGTCCATCACGGCGAGTATAGGCGACCAAGGTCTCTAAATTGCCACTTCTATTTGCAATGGCAATATGTTCACTGAAAGATTTATCTTCTGAAGAGTAGGAAAGCTTTGCTTGTCCACCTGTGGTTGCGTCTCCTTTTAGGAAATCACGAGGATCTTTGGTGTCAAAAGCGACGACACCACCAATGGCATCACTGCCGTGAAGGCTTGACGCCGCACCTTTGATGACTTCAACACTCTTTACCATATCGGGATCGATACTGATAGCGCTCGAATTGACAAAAGAGTAAGGACCTCCGTCGAATGCTTGGCCTTGTGTGACTCCATCAACCATGATTTTGATTCGATTACCTTCTACGCCGCGAATATTGATGGTCTGTACACCTTGGCGAGATGAGCTATTGGTTGAAACTCCAGGGGTATATTCAAGGATAGCTGCGACATCTTTTGCCATATTGGCTTCAATGTCTTTGCTCGAAATGACAGCAACAGAAGCGGCGGTATTTTCGATGGTTTGAGAAGTTCGCGTTGCCGAAACAACAACCTCATCGAATCGAGAAACTTCTTCTGCGAGAGCAGCAGGGGAAAGCGCTAGCAATATGGAGGCTGATAGTAGTGTTTTAGTGTACATCTGAGTTATTACCTTATTCATCAATAACAGATTCAAGCTGTGCGCAATGATATTGGATCTAAATGGTAATTACTATCATTTGTATTTGTGTGTTGATGTGAAATATAAACAGAATTAGGAGTGTATGTTTTAAATATCAGTCATTTAATATGTAAAACACTTGCTTTACTTAATTTTTCGATGACTAAAGTTGTGACTTTAATCACTTTCTGCTAGTTCAAACCTAGCCAAGCTGCACCACGGATGCCGCTGCTGTCACCATATTTTGCTTGGGTAAACACAATCTGTGCACTATCAGAAAAAACGTAGTTCGCTGTTGCCCGCGGTAGATCAACATACAGCGATGCTACGTTTGATAATCCTCCGCCAAGCACTATCACATCAGGATCCAACACATTGACGATGCAAGCAAAGCTGCGCGCCATTTGATCAATCAATTGTTGATAAAGCTTTGTTGCTTGTGGGTCTTGCTGCTGGTAGCGAGTGATTATTTCGGCTGCATTCCACTCTTGTTGACCAATCAACTGAGCACTCTTTGTTAAGCCAGAACCGGAGATAAAGAGTTCAATGCAGTTATCGCGTCCGCAATAACAGTGGCGATTAGTCCCATCACGTTCATTGGTAAAACTTGGCAGCGGATTGTGCCCCCACTCACCGCATACGGCGTTCGCACCGACCAATACCTGCTTGTTGATTACAATACCGCCGCCGCAACCTGTGCCCAAAATCGCGCCAAAGACTACGTTGCCATCTTTGGCGGCACCATCGACCGCTTCAGACAGCGCAAAGCAATTGGCATCATTGGCAATCACAACGTTGCGCTGCAGGCGAGCGCATAGATCGGCTTTTAAATCTCGACCATTTAAAAAAGTGCAATTGGCATTTTTGATAAGCCCTGTCGCTGGGCTGATGGCTCCGGGAAGTCCAATCCCGATTTGGCAGTGAGTTTGCGTTTCGCTTTCGGCCATTGCAACCAGTTGACATAAGGTGCTTAGAAAAAGCTCGTACTCATGTGGGGTAGGGGTTCGGTGTTTAAAGAGGGGGTTTCCTGATTTATCCAGTACGCAAATTTCAATTTTGGTGCCGCCAATGTCGAAACCTATCAGCATGATTTTTCCTTATTTTGGATGTTGAGTGTGAGTCCTGACTATGGAATATAGTCTAATAATCAACGTGTTTTGTCTTTGAACTGAACAAGATAACGTGAAGTGGTGAGATTTTTTCTTTTGATTGCTGAAAATTGTTATATTATAACATTTCTCAGCAAGTGATCTTTTTATTGAAAAGGGGAGTATCTATCCCCATAGTTAGGTCATCAATGGGTCAATTCGAATGCAAATCAATTCAGCATTGCAACAAGCAATTATTCAAGTGAGTGTAGATATGGCGGAAGTACGAGCCAGAGTGGATTTCAAAGTCGGTCTAAAAAGCAATATTGACGCCGAAATACTCTCTTTTAGAGGACTGAAAACAGACAAAGAACATGTTGCGGTCATTTTTAAATCCGCTGATGTTACTCAGGAAACTCCTTTAGTCCGTATGCATTCAGAGTGTTTAACGGGCGATGTTTTTCACTCATCACGCTGTGATTGTGGTGAACAATTAGAAGAAACCATTAATAAAATGGGCGAAGTTGGCGGCATTATCCTCTATTTGCGTCAAGAAGGTCGAGGCATTGGTCTGTACAACAAAATTGATGCCTATCGCTTACAAAGTGCGGGGATGAATACCTATGAAGCCAACAATCATCTTGGCTTTGGTGACGACTTGCGTGATTTCACTGAAGCGGCGCAGATGTTGAAAGCGTTAAATGTGACCAAGATTCGCTTAGTCACTAATAACCCTAAAAAAAGTCGTGAGCTGAAGGAGCATGGTATTGAAATTGTAGAGGTCGTGAATACCGCGGCACATATTAAGTCGGGTAATGAAAATTACCTCAAGGCCAAAGTTTCCCATGGCAAACACAACTTAAAACTATAATTCAGACTTATAGATGACAGCCAAAAACCTCATTTCGGTGAGGTTTTTGGCGTTTTTACCTTGCAAAAAAATGGATAATTTGTATTATCGGCGACTAAGTGCAAATGATAATAATTAGCACTACTATAAGATAACGCTCAAATCGCCTCAACAAGGATGCTCCCATGAAAGTTAACACGCTTCTTATTCAGTCAATTGCTGCCTCACTTGCCATCGCAAGTAGTGCGTCATTTGCGGCTACCGTCACTAAGGAGCAGGTGGTCGAACATTATGCCAATATTGCCCATGCCGTGTTTGCTGATTCGCTGACGACCGCTCAATCATTAGAAAAATCAATCGATCAGTTCTTGATGACTCCCTCGGCGGCTAAGTTGGAAGAGGTGAAACAAGCGTGGTTAGCATCGCGAGTGCCTTACCAGCAGTCCGAAGTCTTCCGTTTTGGCAATGCCGTTGTTGACGATTGGGAAGGGCAACTCAATGCTTGGCCTCTTGATGAAGGGCTGATTGACTACGTCGCTACTGATTACCAATATGAACTGGGCAATGAAGGCGCCAGCGCTAACATCATTGCCAACCAAACGTTGAAAATTGGTGCGACAACGATTGATGTCTCCACTATCACACCAGAGCTGATTGCCAGCTTAAACGAAATTGGTGGCTCTGAAGCTAACGTCGCTTCAGGTTATCATGCCATTGAGTTCCTACTGTGGGGCCAAGATTTAAATGGCACCAATGCGGGAGCCGGTGCTCGTGCTTACACGGATTTTGTCGTGGGTAGCGAATGCACCAATAGCCATTGTGATCGCCGTGCTCAATACTTAAAAGCGGCTGCTCAACTGCTCGTGCAAGATTTGGCATGGATGGAAAAACAGTGGTCTGCGGATGAAAAAGCCAATTACCGTCATGAATTGCTTGCGGAATCAGCAGACAATGGTTTGCGTAAGATGCTATTTGGTATGGGGTCTTTATCACTGGGCGAATTAGCGGGCGAGCGTATGAAAGTGGCGCTAGAAGCAAACTCAACTGAAGATGAGCACGATTGTTTCTCGGATAATACCCATAACTCTCATTACTATAATGAACAAGGTATTTACAACCTTTATACGGGTTCTTACCAGCGTCAAGACGGAAAGGTACTAACAGGCCCAAGCCTGAATGATTTAGTGGCACAAAAGGATGCACAAGCAGCCAAAGAGATTCAAAAGCAGTTTGACAGTGCGCGCGCTGAAGTCGGTAAATTAGTCACGTCGGCTGAAAAAGATAATCAGCATTTCGATCAATTGATCGCGGCTAACAATCCTCAAGGCAACGCGATAGTCAATGGAGCCATTATGGCTTTAGTGGCTCAAACCGCTTCGATAGAACGTACCGCTTCAGTGATTGGGATTGATAACCTTAATCCAGATACTGCAGACCACGAATTCTAATAATAAGATGAAAAATCCAAGGGCTCAGATGAGCCCTTTTCCACGTTTACACTGAATAAAAATATTGAGAAAAGCCCAATGAGATCGTTTTTTACCGTCGCGCTCCTAACCTTGTTTGCCAACCCCGTTTATGCCGATGAGGTGAAATCGGGTGGCAAAACCAGTACAACCAAAGCTGGGCCGAATGCTTACTCGCTTCCTGCGGCCAATTTGCCGATGAGCAAACGGCTCGATTTTAGCGTGGGAAACAGTTTCTTTCGTAACCCTTGGGTGCCAGCG
>NZ_CAWNTB010000041.1:0-7815 GCF_963877065.1 Vibrio sp. V01_P9A10T6 | reverse complement strand
CCAATCACCAAATCAATACGACGAGTGTCATGGCGTGAATAGTTAACAATTGGGCCACTGATGATCGAACCATTAGGCACAATCACCATTTTATTGTCAGGCGTGCGCAGTACTGTTGAAAAAATTTGAATCGATTCAACCGATCCAGCCGTACCACTCACTTCCACGTAATCACCGGATTTGAATGGGCGGAATGCCACAATCAAAACGCCCGCAGCAAAGTTTGATAGGGAGCCTTGTAGCGCTAAACCAACCGCCAAACCAGCCGCACCGATAATGGCCACAACAGAAGCGGTTTGCACACCAATGCGACCTAAAGCGGCAATTAATACCACCACAAATAGCGTATAACGGACTAGACCATGAACAAACTCAACAACTGCTTTGTCCATGTCTTTCTTTTTCAGAGCCTTGGCAACACTTCCAGCGACAGCTTTAACAACAATGTTACCGATAAATAGGATCAGAATAGCGGAAATAATATTGACGCCGTATTGTATCAAAAGATCTGAATTATTGGTCAGCCAAGTATTGGCTTGCGCTAAACCATCGACTAATGGAGCTTCGATGCCCATTGATTCACCTGACATATTGCATTTCCTCTTTATAAAATCATTTTGAATGTTGTTGTTACCACTGAACATCAAAGACAAAAAACGACTGACAGTAGAGTGTCAGTTTTTTGGCACAATATCTCACTTTGGTTATGTTGCAAAGTCAGTTTTATGTAAACACTGACAAAACAAATAGTTACTTGGAAGCATTGATATGAGCTTGTTAGAGGTTAAGCAATATTTTAACAATCCGCCAGTCATTTTGTCTGAATCTCGGCCATAAAAAACCCGCTCATTGAGCGGGTTCATCACTTAGTCCAGATAAATGAACTTATAGTACGTCGATAGCATTAAGGTCAGCGAAGGCTTTCTCTAAACGAGCAACCATCGATGCTTGACCAGCACGTAGCCATACGCGTGGATCGTAGTATTTCTTGTTTGGCGCAGATTCACCCGTAGGGTTACCAATTTGACCTTGTAGGTAATCATGGTTTTCAGCTTCGTACTGACGGATACCGTCCCAAGTTGCCCACTGAGTATCAGTATCGATGTTCATTTTGATAACACCATAGCTGATTGACTCTTTGATCTCGGCTTCAGAAGAACCAGAACCACCGTGGAATACGAAGTTTAGAGAGTTCGCTGGAAGGCCAAATTTCTCAGAAACATACGCTTGTGAATCACGTAGGATAGTTGGAGTCAGTACCACGTTACCCGCTTGGTAAACACCGTGTACGTTACCAAAAGAAGCTGCGATAGTGAAACGGTGGCTCACTGCGCTTAATTTCTCGTAAGCGTAAGCTACGTCTTCAGGAGAAGTGTACAGCTCAGATGAATCCATGTCTGAGTTGTCTACGCCGTCTTCTTCGCCACCAGTACAGCCCAGTTCGATCTCGATAGTCATACCCATTTTAGCCATACGCTCTAGGTATTTCGCACAAGTTTCAACGTTCTCTTCTAGAGACTCTTCAGAAAGGTCTAGCATATGAGAAGAGAATAGAGGCTTACCAGTTTGAGCGAAGAACTCTTCGCCTGCGTCTAGTAGACCGTCGATCCAAGGAAGTAGTTTCTTCGCAGCGTGGTCAGTGTGAAGAATAACAGGCACACCGTAAGTTTCTGCTACAGCGTGAACATATTTCGCGCCAGCAACCGCACCTAGGATTTGTGCACCTTGACCAGCAAGTTTAACGCCTTTACCAGCAAAGAAAGCCGCGCCACCGTTAGAGAACTGAACAACCACTGGCGCTTTAACTTTAGATGCAGCTTCAAGAACCGCATTGATAGAGTCAGTGTTCACTACGTTTACTGCAGGAAGAGCAAAGTTATTTTGTTTTGCAACTTCAAATACTTTCTGTACGTCATCGCCAGAAATTACGCCTGGTTTTACGAAATCGAAGATCTTAGACATGGATTTGATCCTATTTTTTCTATCGTTTTAAAAATAAAACAGTTAAGTTTAAATTCTTGCAAACGTTTGCTCACAACTGGCGTCATTCTATCAGAATAAAAACACACGTGCAGCAAACAAGAAAGCGGGAATCACTCCCGCTTTCATTAGTCATTAAGCTTTCGCGCGTGCTTCTAGCATTTCAACCGCTGGTAGTACTTTACCTTCAACAAACTCAAGGAATGCACCGCCGCCAGTAGAGATGTAAGAGACATCCGCTTTGATACCGAACTTGTCGATTGCCGCCAGTGTGTCACCACCACCAGCCACTGAGAAACCTGCAGATTTCGCAATCGCTTCAGAGATACCTTTTGTACCTGCTTCGAAGTTTTTGAATTCAAATACGCCAACAGGACCGTTCCATAGAATGGTTTTTGCGTTAGCGATGATTTCAGCCAGTTGTGCGGTTGAGTCTGGACCTAGGTCGAAAATCATATCGTCATCTTGAACATCCGCCACGTTTTTGATTTCCGCTTCTGCGTTTTCATCAAAGGCTTTTGCACAAGCAACATCTGTTGCTACTGGAATAGAACACTCTTTCATCAACTTTTTAGCCGTTTCAAGCAAGTCTGCTTCATATAGAGACTTACCTACGTTGTGGCCTGCTGCTGCGATGAAAGTGTTAGCAATACCACCGCCAACAACCAGTTGGTCAGCAATTTTAGATAGCGATTCTAGAACCGTTAGTTTAGTAGACACTTTTGAGCCACCAACGATAGCCACTAATGGACGCTCTGGGTTATCCATGGCTTTGCCTAGTGCTTCAAGTTCTGCTGCCAATAGTGGACCAGCACAAGCGATAGGTGCTTGCATACCAATGCCGTGAGTTGAGGCTTGTGCACGGTGAGCCGTACCAAATGCATCCATCACAAATACGTCGCAAAGAGCGGCGTACTTTTTAGATAGTTCTTCTTCGTTCTTTTTCTCGCCTTTGTTAAAGCGAACGTTTTCTAGAACAACAAGCTCACCTGCGTTTAGCTCTAGGCCATCTAGGTAATCTTTTGCCAGTTTCACTTCACAATCTAGCGCGTCGTTTAGGTAATTAACCACTGGTAGTAGAGAGAACTCTTCCGCGTATTCGCCTTCAGTTGGACGACCTAGGTGAGAAGTAACCATCACTTTAGCGCCCGCCGCTAGGCAGTGCTGAATTGTTGGTAGCGATGCAAGAATACGTGCATCAGAAGTTACTTTGCCATCTTTCACTGGTACGTTTAGGTCAGCACGGATAAATACGCGTTTACCTGCTAGGTCCAGGTCGGTCATCTTGATTACAGACATGGTTTGTCCTCTCAAATATTAATAAATAAAGTTTTTGGAAACCCGGCAACCTTGCCGAGCCTATAAATTCTTCAAACTGGTTATCGATATGGAGATTTGAGTTATTTATTTCAAGCCTGAAAATAAATAAATCTCCATCATCCTGCTACTACTCGGATGCTTGCATTGCGAGTGCCGTATCCAGCATGCGATTCGCAAAGCCCCATTCGTTATCACACCAAACGAGCATTTTAACAAGCTGCCCGTTGCTCACTCTTGTTTGTGAACCATCAACAATCGCACTATGGGGATCGTGGTTAAAATCGATGGAAACAAGCGGAGCTTCAGTATAGTCAACAATGCCACGTAATGTACACTGAGATGCGTTCACAATGGTTTGATTTACGTCATTAACTTTCACATTTGTATTAATTGTGACACTCAAATCCATCGCGGTGACATTAACTGTCGGTACGCGCACTGATATCGCTTCAAATTTGTTAGAAAATTTCGGAAAGATCCTTTCAATTCCCTTGTGCAACTTGGTGTCCACTGGAATGATGGATTGGCTTGCAGAACGTGTTCGACGCAAATCGGTGTGGTAGGCATCGATCACTTGTTGATCATTCATTGACGAGTGAATGGTGGTAATGGTTCCTGAATCGATACCAAACGCTTCATCAAGCACTTTAATAATCGGTACAATGCAGTTGGTGGTACAGGATCCGTTTGACACAATGCGATGTTCTGCGGTTAGCGTCTCATGGTTAACCCCATAAATGATTGTATTATCGAGATCATGTGAGCCGGGATGTGAAAAGAGTACCTTCTTTGCACCTGCCTCAATGTGCTCCAAACCATCGGCTTTTGAGCCGTACACACCCGTGCAGTCGAGCACAATATCAACGCCTAAATCGCGCCATGGCAGAAGTTTGATTTCACTAAGGTGCAAAATTCGAATCGAGTCATGCTCATCCAGCCCATGATGAACATAGATATGCTCTTGATCATTGGTGATCTTTTTACCAAATCGACCATGAGTAGTGTCGTATTGCAGTAGGTGCGCCATCGCATCAGGTAGCGCCAGCTCATTCACCGCCACCACTTTTATCTGCTGACTTTTTCCACTTTCATATATCGCACGCAGCACGTTGCGCCCGATACGCCCAAAACCATTGATCGCGACTTTAAGCATCATTCCATCGTCTTAACTTTTTTCGTGGTACAGATAGTAACCGATAGCGACCAAGAGCAACACCCCAAGCCATCAGTTGTCGCAAAAGATTCCGTTTCTAAACGGACTCAAGGTACAAGCAACGGCGGCTACGACAAGAAAGATGACCATAAAAAATGGCTCACCAAACGGGAGCCATTTCATTTGCGGTATTGATGGTTTAAAAGTTAACGTCAATACCTAACCAATAACGACGTCCATCTTCTACATAGCCATATTCTTGGTATGAAATTTCTTCATTGAGTAGATTGTAAATCGCACCTTTCAAGCTTACTTGAGAAGAAAGCGCGTAAGTGATGCCAGTATCGATGAACTGATAAGCTGGCTCAATCAAGCTGCTACGAGAAGGGCCAGTGACTGGGTTGCTCTCTTTTCCACGATAAGTCAGCTTCAACCAACTGCTCAAGTTGTCAGTCGCTTGCCAATCAATATCAGCGCTGAAGCGATGTTCAGGTTGTTGCTCAAGTGGCATACCTTGATATTTTCCGGTTTTTTGCTCTGAGTCAGTAAAGGTATAACTCGCGTTGAAATAAACTGTTTCTGTGATAGGTAAACCGAGCGTACTTTCAACCCCACGCGTGTACGCTTCATCAACGTTCACTCGATAAGTGGGATCAGAGCCCCACTCGTTCGGGCCTGCAGTACAGACGTTGCTTGGGCACACAACACGGGTAATTTTGTCTTTGAAATCATTATGGAAGAAAGTCAAACTCGCGTTAAGACCCGCTCCATTTTGGTACATCAACCCCAACTCTTTGTTAATCGAGGTTTCAGGTTTTAAGTCTGGATTACCGTAAATATTACCGCCTTGACTCACCTGCGCCCAATTTGGCGTGACTTCTCTGAGCTGCGGTGAACGGAAACCCGTGGCCACGCCACCTTTCAGAATCCACGCTGGATTGATGGTCCACACGCCATACGCTCTTGGGCTAAAATGAGAACCATAATTTTCATCGTGGTCAACACGGCCACCTAAGGTTAGGTTAAACGACTCGGTCATGCGCCACTCGTCTTCAACAAACGCCGCCCATTGAGTGCTTTCAATCTGAGTTAAATCAGAGGCTTTATTTGAGGTAAAATCTTCTAACTTTGAATGTGAAGCCTCAATGCCTACGGTTGCCGTATTGTTAGTCAATGGCACCACTAAGCTTGATTTAGCCACCGTATTGATGATCTCCATCTCACGGCTTTTATTGTTACTTACTTCACGTTGGACATAAGTATCCGACACACCATAGTCGCCCCAATCCCCTTGGTGAGAAAGGGAAATATAGGTTCTACGGTATTCGTTTAAGCTGTCTTCGCACCCACCTTTACAACCTGTCGTTGGCACGGATAACCCTACATTGCCTCGGCGATCTTGTGCGGAAGTGCCCACTTCAAAAGTCAGATCATGCTGCTCATTAAGTTGGTAGTTCAACTTTGAAGTTAAACTTTTTAAGCTTTTGTCTTGGTAGCCACGTTCAATCTTATCTTCATCGCGTTCGGTGCTCTGTCCATAAACCTGCAGAGAAAGATTATCGGCCAGTGGCCCTGTCAGGAAGAAGTTGACGCCGTTCTGATCGCCAGAATCGCGATTTTCTTGGAAAACCGTATCCAACTGAACACTGCCTGACCACTCTTGATTATCTTTTCGTGTGATGATGTTGATCACACCACCAATGGCATCTGAGCCATACAAAGTCGACATTGGGCCACGAATAACTTCAATTCGTTCAATGGCTTGCAGTGGTGGCATCCATCCCTGCTCAATACCTGGGCCATCACTATTTGGTCGAGTTTGACGCGAAGATTGACGCTTACCATCGACTAACATCAAGGTGTAGTTTGAACTCATACCGCGCAAGCTGATGTCTGTTTTATCACCACCTCCAGTCACCAACACGCCCGGCACACTGCGCAGTGCATCGGTTACATCACGATAATAACGTGATTGCAACTCTTCTCGTGTAATCACACTGATACTCGCTGGAGCCTGCGCTTGTGTTTGTTCAAAACCAGCCGCCGTCACCACTAATTTCTCATAAGATTGAATTTCTTCAGCGAACACGTGTGATGAGGTGAATAACCCGAGCGCTGCAGTAATTGCAACATTCAGCGGATTGAGTCTGGACATGTACCACTCCTTTAAATGATAATGATTATTAATTTCAAGAGTGGATTATTCATAATTTTGATGATTGAGATAGATAGACAGATGGAATGGTCGATACCGAATATGGAACACAGTGATGATTAGATTAAAAGGCCATTTTACTTATGCATGATTTCAGTGCGATCAAAGCTTTCCATGCTCTCTGTCAATACAAAAGCCTGACTGCGGCGGCGAAAGCGCTGGAACAGCCTAAGTCCACCCTCAGTCGACGTTTGGCGTCTTTGGAAAACGATCTCGGACAAGCCTTAATTGCTCGGCAAGGCAACCGTCTAACTTTGACTAAAGCTGGGCAAGTTTTTGCAGTTTATACAGAACAGCTGCTTGAATTAGCAGAAAAAAGCCATGAAGCACTGCAAGAGTTTAATAACCAAATCAGCGGTGAAATGACCTTGGTGGTTCATCCGAACTTAATTCGTGGCTGGTTGAGCAATGTATTAGATGAATTCATGCAAACCCACACCGAAATCAACATTCGACTCTACAGCCAATATGTGGCAGAAGAGTTGCATCTTGAGCCTGATTTACTGATTTGGATTGGCCCGTTTGCTCAACAAGGCTGGAGACGTGAATTGCTCGGCCATTGGCAATATTCACCTTATGCGTCGCCACACTATCTTGCCAATAACGACATGCCAGAGCATCCACAGGATCTAGTCAAACATCCTTGGATTGATTTTATCGCTTTTCGCCAAGAAGCCTTGGCTCTCATCCATCCTATTCACGGCAGCTATCTTTTACCTGCGCTCACAAGCCGCTTGCAGAGTGATAATTTAGCTATGCAAGCGGATGCGATAGCCAAAGGAAGAGGCATCGGCTTACTGCCGACATGGTTTGCCAAAGGCTTTGAACAAGCGCACCCAAACAGTGTGCAAGCATGTTTGCCAGAATGGTTGTCGCCACCCACTGAAATTAGTTGTCATTATCCAGCAGGCAGACATCCGCTCAAACTGCGTCTGTTTATCGACGCGCTACGTCAAGCCTGTCCTGAAGAATGGAAAGCATCATAAACATCAAGATCAAAAAAGCCCAGCGAATGACTCGCTGGGCTTTTGCATTAAAAATAAGAAGACTTAAGCAAGCAGTTCTTGTGCTTGTTTCACCACGTTTTCAGTTGTAAAGCCGAACATTTTGAACAGTTGATCCGCCGGTGCTGACTCACCAAAGGTAG
>NZ_CAWNTB010000040.1:0-7910 GCF_963877065.1 Vibrio sp. V01_P9A10T6 | reverse complement strand
CTTTTTACATTGATTGGACCAAACGTGATACCGCCGTGTTATTTGGTGACGGTGCTGGTGCTGTTGTCTTGAGTAAAACCGATAAAGTAGTGGGTTTGCAAGATGCACAAATCGGTTGTGATGCAGAAGGGCGTGATATTTTGGCGGTGCCTAAATTTGGCTCATCGATGGATCGTTTTGCCGCTGACAATGGGTATTGGGATTTTGATTTTGTTGGGAAAGAGATTTTTAAACGTGCGGTTCGAGGCATGGGCGCAGCGGCGCAAACTGTGCTGGCGCGTTCCGGTCTTTTAACCGAACAAGTTGATGTGGTGATCCCGCATCAAGCGAATATTCGCATCATTCAAACCTTGTGTGACTTATCAGGTATTAGCCAAGATAAAGCATTTGTTAACATTCAACACTATGGTAATACGTCTGCCGCGACCGTACCTATTGCATTGTGTGAAGCGGTAGAACAAGGGAAAATCAAACCGAATGATAACCTGCTGGTGGCTGCTTTCGGGGCGGGCTTAACTTGGGGGGCTGGGCACATCAAATGGGGCGAGCGTGTTACCGCGATTAGCCGTAGCCAAGCGCAGTTACCAGAGTGTCAGTCCAGTGCGTTAGAATTATTGGCCAATGCAATTGAGCACTGCCAGCAGCGCCCGCTATCTAAATAACGTTTAGAAAACGAATGTTACACAGTACAAGCAGTATGAGAACAGGCCACAATGTGGCCTGTTTTACTCTCAATGCTAGGTGTGTAAACTAGGCAATCGCCATGGCGAGCAGGCTAATTGGATGAATGGTTTCTAACGCGGTATTTTCTTCAATTTGCCATTTACAGGTTTCACAATCGGTAATCGCATAGTCAGCTTGCGATGTTTTGATTGCATCAAACAGGTGCGCGCCAATTTTCATTGAAACGTCATAGTTCTCTTCTTTAAAACCGTAGGTTCCCGCTAAGCCGCAGCATTCGCTGTCTAAGACCACTAACTCCAATCCCGGAATCATTTTTAATAATTCAATGGTAAAAATGACATTACCGCTGCGTTCAAGGTGGCAAGGGGTGTGGTAAACCACTTTCAAGTTAACGGGTTTCATTTTAGGTGCATTACCGCTCATGAACTCTTTGAGTAGAAAGCGCGTGACGTACTCGATTTGTTTGACCACCTTACTATTATCAACCCCTAAAACATGAGGATATTCTTGTTGTAAGGTAAACGAACACGTTGATGAGGTGGAGAGGAGCGTTGTTTGACGATCAACTACCGCGGCTTCGATATTTTTCACATTCAATAGCGCATTTTTACGTGCTTTATCGTGAAAACCATTGGCAATCAGCGGTACACCACAGCATTTCTCGTTATCCAGTAACCGCACGCCGATATTCATCGCATTCATCACAGAGACAAAATCTTTACCTAACTGCGGGTGGTTATAGTTAACGTAACAACCGTGGAAATAGGTCACTTGCCGGTTATACAGGGGTTGGCGTGTGCAGTTCTGCTTAAACCAACGACGAAACGTGCCGTGTGAGTATTTGGGAAGTGATTTATGATCGTGCACACCAATGGTCTTGTGCATCAGTTTTTTTACCATCGGCATAGCCGTAGCAGCGTTCACTATCGGTGCAAATGGTGTGGCGATCGTGCCAAAAAGATCGGTATGGCTCAGCACGTAATCACGCACCAGCTTTGGACTCAGCGTTTTTTTGCCATGTTTGCCACGCGCCACAGCAATGATATCGCCAATTTTTACTCCGGAAGGACAGGCGGTTTCACACCGTTTGCAGTTGGTGCAGAGCTTGAGTAGGTCGTCATAATACTCTGCGCTTTTAATCCTCAAGCGTTCGCCATCCGGCCCGCACTGTTTTGGCCCCGGATAGAGTGGGTTTGCTTTAGCTACCGGGCAATAAACGGTACAAACAGTGCATTTGATGCATTGATCAAAAGAGGTGTTTTTGGGTGCGGCTTCAACAAAAGAGGTGCTCATGCTAATACCTCCTGAATGACGGGTTGAGATTGAGTTTGAGCCATAATTTGAGAGGTCGCGTGGTAAGCGCTGGCAATAGCAACGCCTCCACCGCTGCCTTCAAAGACAGGATCATAACCCGCGAGCATCGAACCACAGCAGTATAAATTGGTAATGATATTACCTTGATGAGTTGGGTTCAGTGACGTGTTGGTCAGCACACCAAAGGTCATGAAAGGGTGAGAGTTTGCTGAGAAAAAGGCATGGTTTCGCCATAGAGCGCGATCATGACAGCTCTCCGTCTCTAATTGGAACACGGGTTCGCTAATACCGTGATGAGAAGCCTGTAAACCTTGGCTGAAATAGCTCCCTGTAGCCATCACGAAATGGTCAGCTTGAATCGGCATATCATTGAGATTTTGAGTATGAATGGCGGTCAAACGGTTGCCATCAAATTCACCACTGATGACTTTATCGCCTTTTAAATGGGTACCACCCATAGTTAAAAAAGCTCGGCTGAGTGTCTCTTCAATGCGGATGCCCATTAATGATGGCGGCATGGTCGGGACTTCATGCAACTGCAAGTTGGTTTCCAATTTGAGTTTGTTCAGTAAGGTTAACCCATCACCATTGCCCATGATGGCAGGTAGGATCACTAGATCTTGCACAGTGGCATGACGGATCAGTTGATCACAAAAACTGCGCCATGCATGTGGTTGTTTGAGCAAACGAGCAATATCGATGGAGCGCAGTTCGTTGGGGTTATGGCGAAGTGCTTCGAAACCCGGAATCGTGATATTGATGATCTCACTTGGGATAGCCGAAAATGCAGGTAGAGCGCGTAAGTTATCTTGCAGCATGTGTGGTTGAAAATCTCGGTAACCATCGATGGCGAGCAGCACAATACGCTTGAAATCAGCATTCGCTTTATGTTGATAAACATAAGGTTGTGATAACCAAGTGGCTTTCAGTGTCCCCATCGGAGTAATGCGATAGTGGTTACTATTATCCGCTTGGTGTGTCAGCGGCATGCCGCGCTGCTGCAGCGTTTTTTGAAACCACATTAACCCTTGCGAAATAGTGTCAGCGCCAATTTTACTGTAAGGGTGATTCGGGGCTTGTTGACGTAATGCTTCCATGGCGAGCAAAGGGGATTCAACCGCTTCGCCGCTAGGCAGTTTACCCAGAACATCGATGGAACCGGATGAAAAATGCAGAGCACTTTGGCCTTGACTGATCAGTGCTGTTTTTAGGCCCGCTTGTAAGCAGCGAAGACCTGCACTGTAACCTGCAATTCCACCACCGATAATTGTGACGTCGTATTTCATCATAACGTCTCCTCACTTTCATTTTGCTTGTGTTGCGTTGGAATGTCATTGGCTCCGAACAAGCCTTCGTAAATCCAGTAACTGAATTCAGCTTCGCGCAGTGCATCTCCCCAGAAAATCGGTTTAATGCCTTTCCAGCGCTCTTCTAAAAACTCAACCAACAGTTGGCTCGATTGGTTTCCCGAAACGTGACCATATTCTTGAAATAAGCTGGCGGCGCGATAGCTGCAAAGCTCTCCTTGGCACGGCCCCATACCTAAACGAGTGCGGCGACGTAAATCGACCAAGTTATTTACATCGAGTTGTTTAATTGCGTATTCAATTTCGCCCGCGGTCACCATTTCACATTCACAAATAACCGCTTGGCTCTTTGCATCATCAGATAAGAAATTTTGTGCGCGCTCACCATGGCGATAAATAGCCGATTCATAGACGGGTTTGGCAATGCTGGCGGTTTTTTTCACCTGTTTTGGGGTTTCGTTGGAGCCGGGTAGGGCGCGAGTATGAGTTTCGCAAGGGGTATTATTGCCCAGTTTTTTGGCGACTAAATCGGTCGCCCATTCTGCCATTAGGCGGTAAGTCATTAATTTACCGCCTGTAATCGTGGTGAGGCCTTTCAATCCATCGCGTTGTTCGTGGTCAAGTAATACGATGCCGCGACTGATATTTCGGCCGCTGCCATCATCATTAATAGAGACCAATGGACGCACACCCGCATAAGCGCGTAATACACGAGTATTCGCCATGATGGGGGCCAGTTTCGCGCCTTCGGCCAGTAGTATATCGACCTCTTTTTCAGTCACGTGCAGGTTGTCAATTTGGTCGTAGTCAATGTGTTCAGAGGTAGTACCGATCAGTGAAATGGTATCACCAGGGACAAGAATATCGGCATCAGAAGGCTTGCGACAGCGGTTGATCACAAGGTTGTTGATACGATAATCAAGGATCAACAATGAGCCTTTCGCGGGGAACATTTTGATGTTGAGATCGGCGTATTCACAGATGTTTTGTCCCCATATTCCAGCTGCGTTAATCACTTCTTTGGCGAAAATCTCATATTGTTGATGAGTGTTGAGCTGTAAACAGCGCACGCCTAATACTGTGTCACCTTGGCGGATCAGCGACGTCACAATGGTTTTGTTCATGATCCGCGCACCATGCTCTTTGGCGTCTAGCACATTGGAAGCGCATAAACGAAAAGGATCGAGTGTGCCATCGGGTACTTTGATCGCGCCAACAAGGTTTGGGTTAACGTGAGGCTCTAAACGCAGTGCTTCTTTGGCAGAAAGAGGCTCGGTTGTAATCCCAGCTTGAGCGCACGCGTCGATAAACGTGCTCTGAAAAGCAAGATCGTCTTCAGGCAGAGTAATGAACAGGCCGTCGGTTTTCTCTACACAATGTCTGGCGATATTTTTTAAAATTTGATTCTCTTGGATGCACTCTTTGGCCGATTCAGGATCGGTAACTGCGTAACGTGCCCCTGAGTGTAATAAACCGTGATTTCGCCCGGTGGTACCAGAAGCAATATCATCCTTTTCTAGCAAAATACACGCAATGCCGCGCAGTGCGCAGTCGCGCATGATCCCAGTACCGGTTGCTCCGCCACCAATGATAACAACATCGGTTTCAAATCGTGTGGTTGTGGTCATGGTGAAACCTTATTCGATGAAAAACTTATATTTAGTGTGGCATTTTCAATAGAAAATGTTCGATATATTGCTCACAAAAGCGCGAATGAGCGAAATTGTGTTTGATTTTGGCGGTAATTTCATCTTTGTATGTTATTTCATATCAAAATGATGAACGGTTTAACAATTTAAGTTGGGTTAATTTAACAACTGGAGTGGATTTTAGAGAACAAATGCGCTTACGAGCTGATCCGATGACTTCATCATCATTCCTCTCTTAGCAGTATGAAATCATATCTCTATCCGTTATTGCACTTGATTATGTCGTTGTTTATAGAGACACCCTGAGTTTCCTATCATTTGTTAAGCTCTGCGTTAATGAGCAGAAGATCAAAATAATGAGTTAATTAACAAAAAACGATATTGCAAGTAACAAAATTGTGCTCGAACGCTCATAAATGCTGTTTTTTAATTTTCGTGGGAAGAGAAATGTGCAAAATTTGCCGCACACAGACATTGTGTACACAAAAAATAAACAAGGACACTTACTATGACTCGAACAAAACAACATACTCTTCTCGGAGAGTGTATAGCGGAGTTTATCGGCACGGGATTGCTGATTTTTTTCGGTGCTGGCTGTGTAGCTGGTTTAGTTCTTACTGGCGCGCAATATGGCCAATGGGAGATCAGCATAATATGGGGCTTAGGTGTGGCAATTGCCATCTATTGTACTGCGGGTGTTTCTGGAGCTCACATTAATCCGGCGGTGACCATTGCACTGGCCGCCTTCCACGGCTTCAACAAAGCAAAAGTACTTCCCTATATTGCGGCGCAAATGCTCGGTGCATTCTGCTCTGCTGCTCTGGTTTACGGCTTGTACAGCAACCTTTTTACTGATTATGAAATCGCACACAATTTTGTACGTAGCAGTCAAGAAGCGTTAGCCACAGCGGGTATTTTTTCTACCTACCCTAATGCTTCATTATCATTTGTTGGTGCATTGGCGGTCGAATTTGTCATCACAGCAGTATTAATGTTCGCTATTTTGGCACTAGGTGATGAAAATAACGGCGCACATCGCAATGCAATGAACCCATTGCTGATTGGTATTCTGATTGCGGTTATCGGTGGTTCACTTGGCCCATTGACTGGCTTTGCAATGAACCCTGCGCGTGATTTTGGCCCTAAATTGTTTGCCTACTTAGCTGGTTGGGACTACGCACTAACAGGTGCAAAAGATATCCCATACTTCATCGTACCTATCATTGCCCCTATTGCCGGTGCTTGTTTTGGGGCATGGGCTTACCCTAAATTTATTGGCGCGTACTTACCCACTGTCGGCGTAGGCTGCACCATTCCAAACCAGTGTGATGACGTAGAAGAAAGTGAGCAAGCTCACGTCTAAAATAACGATAACACTTCATAAAACGATTAACGTGAAAGATAAGGAAAAGACCATGACTGAGCAGAAATATATTGTTGCCCTTGACCAAGGAACAACAAGCTCACGTGCTGTAGTGTTAGATCATGATGCTAACATTGTCAGTGTTTCTCAGCGTGAATTTACCCAGATCTACCCTCAAGCTGGCTGGGTTGAACATGATCCACTGGAAATTTATGCGACGCAAAGTTCGACGCTAGTAGAAGCACTTGGCAAAGCTGGTATTCGCAGTGATGAAATTGCGGCGATTGGTATTACCAACCAACGTGAAACTACGGTGGTGTGGAACAAAGAAACGGGTAAACCAGTCTACAATGCGATTGTATGGCAATGTCGACGTACCGCATCCATTTGTGAAGAATTGAAAGCACGCCCAGGGCTAGAAGAGTACATTCGCGAGAATACAGGCCTAGTGCTTGACCCTTACTTCTCTGGCACCAAAATCAAATGGATTTTGGATAATGTCGAAGGGGCTCGTGAAGACGCCGAGGCTGGAAAA
The DNA here is from genome assembly GCF_963877065.1 of Vibrio sp. V01_P9A10T6. NCBI lineage: Bacteria > Pseudomonadati > Pseudomonadota > Gammaproteobacteria > Vibrionales > Vibrionaceae > Vibrio > Vibrio sp. V01_P9A10T6. The sequence continues at coordinate 1,058 of NZ_CAWNTB010000040.1, read as the reverse complement.
CTGCTGTTTGGTACAATTGACTCGTGGCTCGTTTGGAACATGACACAAGGCCGTGTTCACGTTACGGATTATACCAATGCATCTCGCACTATGCTTTTCAATATCAACAACTTGCATTGGGATGAGAAAATCCTAAAAGAGTTTGATATTCCTTTGTCTATGATGCCTGAAGTGAAGAAATCTTCCGAAGTTTACGGCCAAACCAACATTGGTGGTAAAGGCGGGACACGTATTCCTATTGCTGGAATTGCGGGTGACCAGCAAGCTGCGCTTTATGGGCAGATGTGTGTTGAGGCGGGCCAAGCAAAAAATACTTACGGCACTGGCTGTTTCTTATTGATGAACACAGGTAAAGAGAAAGTCACCTCACATAATGGCTTGCTAACAACTCTAGCTTGTGGCCCTGCTGGTGAACCTCACTACGCGCTTGAAGGTGCAGTCTTTATGGGCGGTGCATCGATTCAATGGTTGCGTGATGAATTGAAACTGATTTCAGATGCGCATGACTCAGAATATTTCGCTACGAAAGTTGATACGGCCAACGGCGTTTATGTTGTGCCAGCGTTTACTGGTTTAGGCGCGCCGTATTGGGATGCTTATGCCCGTGGTACGATTGTTGGTTTAACGCGTGGCGTGAATTCGAACCATATTATTCGTGCGACCTTGGAAAGTGTTGCTTACCAAACACGTGATGTACTTGATGCAATGCAAGCTGATTCTGGCATCAAACTGTCAGCATTACGCGTAGACGGTGGCGCGGTAGCCAATAATTTCTTAATGCAATTCCAATCAGATGTGCTTGATACCGAAGTACACCGTCCTAAAGTGACGGAAGTGACCGCGCTAGGAGCCGCCTATTTAGCTGGTCTTGCGGTTGGCTTTTGGGGAAGCTTGGATGAGCTTGCTGATAAAGCCGTGATCGATAAAACATTCGTTCCTCATCAAGATGAAGAGAAGCGCGATCGTCGCTATAAAGGTTGGAAACGTGCGGTGAAATGTGCTCAAGCTTGGGCAACTATGCACGATGACGAAGAGTAATACTTAGCCTTATGGCCTCT
>NZ_CAWNTB010000039.1:0-7916 GCF_963877065.1 Vibrio sp. V01_P9A10T6 | reverse complement strand
AGGCAGAACAAGCTAAAGAGAAAGCTCGTAAAGAGCGAGAAGCAGCAGAGCGAGCCGAGAAAGAGCGAATAGCCAAAGAACAAGAGGCGAAGAAAGCGGCCGAAAATGCAAAAAAAGAGAAAGCACGTCTAGAGAGATTGGAGCGTGAACGCAAAGAACAAGAAGCGGAGCTGAATAACATTTTTTCTGGGTTAGAAACAGAAGCAGAGCAAAATAGTTCAGCTCGTTCTCAATTTGTAATGAGTGAAGCTCAGCGATATGGAGAAATTTATGTGCAGCTCATTCAACAAAATTTGCTGATTGAAGACAGTTTTAAAAGTAAACAGTGCAAAGTGAACCTACGGCTCATTCCAACGGGAACTGGAGCAATAGTCGGTAATCTAAGCATTATTGATGGTGACTCAAGGTTATGCGCGGCGACAAAACGTGCTGTGGCGCAGGTGGGGACGTTTCCGCTGCCCAAAGATGATCTTGATGTAGTCAATCAATTGAAAGACATTAATTTAACTGTAGAACCAAATTAAAAGGAAAAGCTTGTGTTAAAGCGATTGATGTTAGGATGCCTACTTGTCATCGCAAGTAGTGTACAGCTCGCCAACGCCGCATTGGAGCTTGTGATCACCGACGGCATTAATTCAGCAAGGCCGATTGCTATCGTACCGTTTAAGTGGGAAGGCAAAACAAAATTACCGCAGGATGTCTCTGCGGTGATCGCGTCAGATTTGCAACGTAGTGGTAAATTTAGCCCGATTGCGACCAGCAAAATGCCACAAACGCCTTACAATGAAACCGATGTGAAGTTTGATGCTTGGACCAGTATTGGTGTTGATGCTTTGCTCACAGGTAGCATTACGCAAAATGCAGAAGGTAACTATGTCATCAACTACCAATTGGTAGATGTAGTGCGTGGTCAACTGACACAAGGCCAAAGCAAAGCATTAAGTAACGATGGACAGTTGGTGCTTTCTAAAGATCATGTTTTATTCAATAAAGTTGCCACCGTACCAGCAAACCGAATGCGTGAGTATGCGCATCGAATTTCAGATTTGGTCTATCAAGAACTCACGGGTGATAAGGGTGCGTTTCTCACTCGTATTGCCTACGTGGTGGTCAACGACGATGAACAATATCCTTATCAGCTAAGGGTTGCTGACTATGACGGTTACAATGAACGTTTGGTGCTTCGTTCAAAACAACCTTTGATGTCACCGACTTGGTCACCTGATGGTAAGCAACTGGCGTATGTGAGCTTCCAAAACGGCCAAGCGGAGATATTCATCATGAATATTTATACTGGTGAAAGAGAGAAAGTGACCTCGTACCCACGCCATAATGGGGCACCGAGGTTCTCGCCAGATGGGAAAACCCTTGCTTTGGTGTTGTCTAAAACGGGCAGCTTACAGGTTTATACTCTGGACTTGGCAACCAAGAAGCTGAAACAAATAACGAGTGGCAGATCAAATAATACAGAACCGTTCTGGCATCCTGATGGTAAATCGCTAATATTTACTTCGGATCGGGGTGGTAAACCACAGATATATCAAGTAAATTTATCAGACGGTTCTACCAATCGTCTGACATGGCAAGGCAGCCAGAATTTAGGTGGACAAATAACGCCTGATGGTCGATTCCTTGTCATGGTAAACCGAAGTAATTCGGGTTTTAATCTGGCGAAACAAGATTTGGAAACTGGTTCAGTGCAAATTCTAACAAAGACTTTGCTCGATGAGTCTCCAAGTATTGCACCCAATGGTGGTATGGTCATATACAGTTCTATTTATAACAAAGCGAATGTACTTTCGATGGTGTCTATAGATGGGCGTTTCAAAGCTAGATTACCGGCAACAAATGGTCGCGTTAGGGCTCCTGCGTGGTCTCCGTTTTTATAGCAAGTAAGTATCAAAAAGTAAGGAAAAAAAATGCAACTTAATAAAGTTCTTAAAGGGCTACTGATTGCGCTACCAGTACTTGCAGTAACTGCATGTAGTTCAAGCGATGAAGCGACAAACGCTTCTGGTACTCAAACTAACCAGTCTACTTCAGGTTCAGCAAATAGCGTTGATACAACTGTAGTTTCTCCAATTGATGCGAATAGCCAACTCTCTGAACAAGAGCTAAAGGAACAAGCTCTTCGTGAAACTCAAACCATTTATTTCGCATTTGATAACGCGACAATTGCTGGTGATTACGAAGATATGCTTGCTGCACACGCAGCTTACCTAAGCAAAAATTCAGCAATGAAAGTTACCATCGAAGGCCATGCTGACGAACGTGGTACGCCTGAATATAACATCGCGCTAGGTGAGCGTCGTGCACAAGCTGTAGCGAAATATCTACAAGCGCTAGGTGTACAAGCTGACCAAATCTCGATCGTTAGCTATGGCGAAGAGAAGCCACTTCTTCTTGGCCAATCTGAAGAAGTGTATGCGAAGAACCGCCGCGCGGTTCTCGTATACTAATCGAGGAATCGCCTCATGTTCAGTAACTTAAAGCGAATTGTAACGCTTACGTTACTGGCAAGTGCAGCGGGTCAAGTACTCGCTGCACCAGCTCCAGTATCCGATCTTAGCAATAGCTCTTCAGCAAGCACATCTCGTGCTCAACAATCATCATCTGAATCTAATGTACAACGTCTTGAACGTCTGCTTGAAAACCGTAATAGCGTTCAACTCAAAATGCAGCAGCAGCTCGATGATATGGCACTTGAAATCAGCGAATTACGTGGCCAGTTAGAGCGTAATAGCTACGATATGCAGCAAATGTTGCAGCGTCAGCGTGAACTCTTTATCGAGTTAGATCGCGTACGTGGCGAAATGAAGAATACAACCGCAAGTTCGTCACAGCCGACAACGGACACTGATATTGCAGGAACGTTTAGCAGCAATGTTGATGAACAAACTGCCTATCAGAATGCGGTTGATTTAATCCTGAAGAAAAGGGATTACAGTGGTGCTATTGCAGCGTTTCAACAGTTTCAAAAAGATTATCCAGATTCTAATTTTGCGTCTAATGCCCATTACTGGTTAGGGCAGCTCTATTTTGCGAAAAAGCAGGATAAAGAAGCGACGCAAAGTTTTGCCGCCGTGCTCACTTATAGTGACTCCAATAAACGTGCTGATGCGCTGGTTAAGTTAGGTGATATTGCCAAGCGCAATAATAATACTGCGCAAGCAAATAAGTATTATCAGCAAGTTGTGGATGAATACCCTACAAGTGCGTCTGCCAAGGTTGCTAAAGAGAATTTGAATTGATAACAATTTGAGTTAATAAAAAGAGGCCTTGTGGCCTCTTTCTTCGACGGCACTATTTTATGAATCGCTTTTGATCCTTCGTTAGGTGCGGTGTACAATGCTCGGATTCTTGGAAGTTGCGTAGAGCAAGAGCAATGAGCCACATATTAGATACGATTGAAACTATTTATCCATTTCCGCCAAAGCCAATTCCACTGACGGTTGAGCAAAAACAAGCCTATACAGCAAGTATCAAACAACTCTTAAAAGAAAAAGATGCTGTATTAATTGCGCATTACTATACCGATCCTGAAATTCAAGCTCTCGCTGAAGAAACCGGCGGTTTTGTTGGTGATTCATTAGAGATGGCCAAGTTTGGTAATCGCCATCCTGCCAGTACATTGATCATCGCTGGTGTGCGATTTATGGGCGAATCAGCAAAAATCTTAACCCCTGAAAAACGCATTTTAATGCCAACCTTAAAAGCAGAATGCTCTTTGGATCTGGGGTGTCCTGCCGATAAATTCACAGAATTTTGTGATGCACACCCAGATCATACCGTTGTTGTGTATGCAAACACATCGGCGGCGGTCAAAGCTCGTGCCGATTGGGTGGTTACATCGAGCATTGCACTTGATATTGTTGAGCACTTAGATGCGGAAGATAAACCTATAATTTGGGGGCCAGATCGCCATTTAGGCTCATACATCGAGAAAAAAACGGGCGCAAAGATGTTGCTTTGGCAAGGTGAATGCGTAGTTCACGACGAGTTCTCTGCCGATGCATTGCGTAAGATGAAAGCACTGTATCCTGATGCAGCCATCCTTGTGCATCCAGAATCACCAGCCAGTGTAGTAGAACTTGCGGATGCTGTAGGCTCTACAAGCCAGTTGATTAAGGCAGCAAAATCCTTACCTCAACAGAAAATGATTGTGGCGACCGATAAAGGCATCTTTTTTAAGATGCAGCAGTTAGTCCCTGAGAAAGAATTGATTGAAGCACCGACGGCAGGGGCAGGGGCAACATGCCGAAGCTGCGCGCATTGTCCTTGGATGGCGATGAATGGTCTTCGAGCGATTGAGTCAGCTCTTATGGAAGGCGGTAAAGATCACGAAATTTTCGTCGATGAAGCCGTGAGAGTGAAATCACTCATCCCATTAAACCGTATGTTGGATTTTGCTGAACAGTTAAATTTGCAAGTCAAAGGGAATGCCTAATTCCTTTCGGCGGTAGTGGATGAAAAAAGGCTCTTATTCAGAGCCTTTTTTATCGCAAGCAAATTGATTTGAAATTAACGTTATTCGAAAACAAAACTATTCAAAAACAAAGTTATTGCTCTAGTGCCAACTGAGCGCCGCGTTGCGTTAAGCCACACAACATCACCGGTATGGCCTGATAGATTTCTTCAAACTGGTCGAGTCCTTGAATACCTTGTTGAGAAAGTGTTGCCAAGGACGTCTCAGGATCATAAAGCATACTCAGCGAAAGGAGTACGCCCCCAAGTAGCGCATTGTCTTGGCTATCTTCAGGCATTAACGTTTCCCAATCATCACGCGTAAGTTGCCAACCTTGAAGAAAACCTTCACAAAAATCACGGACATGTTCAGTTACTATTTCTTGTTCATCGAGTGAGCAACCAGTAGGCCAGCTCCATTGATTTTCGAGCAAAGCAGGGCGATAGTCATTCCACATTTCAACGATCAGTTGGAAATAGGTTTCTAGCTGTTTGCCTTCGCTAAATGGCGCGATCTCTTCTCCCCCCCATAGAAAAGGGAGCCATTCCTCTGGCGGGAGCAAGTTAGGCGCTGACGCCATGGATGCGACAAAACCTTGAGTTTTGGCCTCATTAAGCAATTTATCTTCTAGTTCGGGTTGGGTAAGGAGTTCTTGTAAATTCACAGCAGATCCCATCAGTTGCCGAGTGTATTTGCAGCCATTTTAACGTTAAAGCGATACAATGTGCGAATTTTGCTGATAATTTGTTGGCTTTAGTGAGGTTTTACAACAATCAACATATTGCTCGCTGAGATTGTTCACTATAATTTGCACAAAAGAAAAAATTGAAAGGATTTATGAGAGCACCTATTTCATTGAAGAAGAAGAGCATTATCGCCCTTTCTTTTTATCTCTGCTTTTTTATTGCGATCACAGGTACCGTCACTTATTGGATTGTTGAAGCGCCACTACGAGCTGAATTAAAACAGAATTTAGATCTTCGTGCAGAAGTGTTATCAGCCCAAATTCGCGAACCTCTCAACCGTTCTATTGGTGTGCTCCAAAGCATTGTCAGCCTTGGGCAAGCTGCAACCAACCAAGCTGAGCAAGACAGAATGCTCTCTTCGCTGTTCACTATACTTGATGATGTTGTCGTCAGTGGTGGGCTATGGCCGAAACCCTACAGTATTAATGCATCGCAGCGATACAGTAGCCTATTTTATAATCGAGCCGCTGACGGTCAAGTCGACAAATTGCATTCTTGGAACAATCAAGAAGCGCATGGTTACGATAACGAAGAGTGGTACAACGCAGTAAAAGAGAAGCCTGTCGGTAGTGTGGTATGGTCAGAAGTCTATGTTGATGCCTATACGCACGTTCAGATGATCACGGCTTCATCGCCCTATTACGTTAACGGTGAATTTGCTGGAGTAGCAACAGTCGATCTGTCATTGGCGGGGTTAGCCACATTTATTGCCAGTCAAGCGGAGCTTTATAACCTTGGCGTATCCTTAAGTGATTCGGGGGGCTCCCTGATCACTGAACATAATTTTATAATACGTGAAGAAGCTAACGTAAGTCATTTCGGTTTTGGCGATTTTGAATGGCGAGTTGATGTTATTAATGCCCATCGGTTAGTGAATGACGAAGTGTTTGATCTGGTGATGAATGTCGAACGGAGTATCATTCCAATCCTTTTAGTTTGCGTTATGATCGGTTATTACTTGATCAATCAATATGTGATCAAACCGATTACCATCATCGCCAAAAAAGTGAGTGATTCTAAACAGGGCGGTATTATTGATATGCCGTATCGAAGCCAAGATGAGATCCGCCAGCTTATCGATTCATTTAACCAAAAAACCGTTTATCTTGAAGCGGAAAAAGTGAAAGCTCAAGCTTCCACTCAAGCCAAAAGTGCCTTCTTAGCAACCCTGTCACACGAAATCAGAACTCCAATGAATGGTGTTTTAGGAACCGCGCAAATCTTATTGAAAACAGAGCTTTCCCCAGAACAGAGGCAACACCTTAATAGTCTGTATGAGTCTGGCGAGCACATGATGGTGCTGCTTAACGAAATTCTCGATTTCTCCAAGATTGAACAAGGGCGATTAGAACTTGATAACACCCGTTTCCCCTTGGATTCACTGATTGGTAGTATTAACAGTGTTTACCATACCTTATGCAATGAAAAAGGACTGCAGTTTAGGATTTACAGCGATATTGTTCACGATCGCTGGTATTACTCAGATAAAGCACGATTGAGACAGATTCTGTTTAATTTACTGAATAATGCGGTCAAGTTTACCTCTCACGGCTTTGTCGAAGTGACTCTAAAAGAGCAGCAGATGGAAGATAAACGGTATCTTTCTATTCGGATACGGGATTCGGGGATAGGTATAGCAAAAGAGGCTCAGGAAAAAATATTCCGCCCATTTGAACAAGCTGAATCATCGACGACAAGGCGTTTTGGTGGAACGGGGTTGGGCTTAGCGATTGTAAAACAAATTGTAGAGCTAATGGATGGGACAGTCACGGTAACCAGTGAGTTAGGAATTGGTACCAGTTTTCACGTTATGCTAGCGATAGAAACAACGACGCCCGGGACCATTGAAGTCAAGCCACGTCGCAAGCTTAATTACCAAGGACTGAAAGCTCTCATTGTGGAAGATAACCGGACCAACTCTATCATTATCGAAACCTTTATGAAGAATAAAGGGTTTACATGCGATTGTGTTGAGAATGGTGAATTGGCAATTCAAGCGGTTGTTGGCGGGAATTATGACCTGATATTGATGGATAACCATATGCCCGTAATGGATGGCGTAGAAGCGGTGTCTGCGATTCGGATCTTAGTTGGGGAGCAACGCAATGTGCTCATTTTTGGTTGTACTGCTGATGTTTTCAAAGAAACTCGTGAGCGAATGTTGTCGGCCGGCGCTGATTATATTGTCACCAAACCCATTGATGACAATGAATTAGATGATGCTCTTTTCCAATTTGTCGAAAAACTGTATCAATATCATCCAGAGTCCTCTATGCCGCTAAAGATAGGCTCAGCAGAGGAATCATTGGTGACGTTTTATATGGCCGTGGAAGATCAAAACATAGAACTTGCATTAGCCATGATTCAACGTTTGATACAACAGTTGCCGGAGATTGAAAATACTCATATTCATCAAGTGTTAATCGATACCCAAACAAGCTTAGAAAAACACCAGTTACCTACACAGCAGCAAGTCGATTTGCTAACGGTGTTGCTTTCCGATTTTTGTAATTAAATAACCATTTTGAGATTTAGTAAGAATGCGTTGTAACAGGAATTTAAAGAATAGCGTTAGATTCTAGTTTCCGATTCAAAATTGGTTATAAATTTACCTAAGTTAATTAAAATTGGTCACTAAATCTACAGAATATGTGTTCTAATTCCCTCATTATCTAGCTTGTTGTTATTTTCTAGGTATCTGTATT
>NZ_CAWNTB010000038.1:0-7945 GCF_963877065.1 Vibrio sp. V01_P9A10T6 | reverse complement strand
ACCAGCGCAATCTTTGACCACAATCGGCGTTTTGCCCTGTTTTTTCGCCAGAGCCACTACTGTGGCTATCGTCTCTTGCGATGTGGATTGATGAGGGATCACTTCCACCAGAGGCATTTTTTCAACAGGACTGAAATAGTGCAATCCAATCACATTCTCTGGACGCGCCGCCTTCGCTGCAATTTTCTGGATTGGAAGCGAAGAAGTATTCGTCGCAAAAATGGTGCTGGTTTTGGCATTCGCTTCAACATCAGCCACCATTTGCTGCTTAAGCGTGAGATCTTCAAATACCGCTTCAATGACAACATCGATATGCTGATAGCTGGTAAAATCAATCCCGCCAGACAATTGCGCCATTTTTGTTTGCATCTGCGCTTTGGATAAAATGCGACGCTTGCGCTGTTTATCGAATAATTTGTAGTTGTAATTGAGCGCGTTTAATACCCCATCATTCGAAACATCTTTGATTCGTACGGGAACCTTGGCTTTTGCAACGCTAACATGGCTGATCCCTGCCCCCATTAAACCACCGCCCAATACGCCGATACGTTTCACGGTTTGAGGTTTTGCGTCGCTGCCCGTCTCTTTTTTCATTTCGGTGGTGGCAAAGAAAATCGAGCGCAGTGCTTTGGATTCCGAGCTCATCACCAAATCACCAAATCGCTTCGCTTCAAGCTCTAACCCGGCTTTAAAACCACGATCTAAACCGTGACGGATCACCTCTAAAATCGCGTCTGCGGCTGGGTAATTACCTCGTGTTTTTTGCTTAGTCTTTTTAGCGGCCTGATCAAAAATTAATTTGCGACCAAGCTGCGTATGAGAAATTAATTTCTCTTTGGTCGACGTATTGGCCTGATGACGTTTTTTCCCAGAATTATCGAGCACATACTTCTTGGCCACATCCAGCAAGATAGTCTCTGCTACGCAAGCATCAATAACACCCAGCTGTTTTGCTTTTTTTGCGCGCAGCTGTTTACCCGTCAAAATCAAGTCAAGAGAAGGTAACAAACCAATCAAACGCGGCAACCGCTGCGTTCCACCGGAGCCTGGCAGCAAGCCTAATTGCACTTCGGGCAAACCCAAACGCGTGATGTCCGCGTCGCTGCACACCCGGTAGTGACAAGCCAGCGCCAGCTCTAAACCACCACCTAAGCATGGGCCATGAATCGCGGCAACCACTGGGAATGGCAAATCCGATAAGGTTTGAAACATCTCCTGACCTTGCTTGGCCAATGCTTGTGCTTCGCTGGCCGATTGGCAAGCGTTCAGCATACGGACATCCGCTCCAGCAATGAAATTATCTGGCTTAAGCGAGTGAATCACCATCCCCTTTAGGCTGGTTTTTTGAGCCTCCAAGGTCGCAAAAACCTCTTGCATCTCTTGGGCAAACGCCGCTTGTAGCGTATTCATTTTTTCGCCGGGAACATCAATCGCCAGACACGCAATATTTTGTTCATCAATTGTTAAATGAAAAGCTCTCTCTGTGCTCATTATTCAACCTCCAAAATCATTGCCGCGCCCAAACCACCCGCTGCACAAGCGGTATTCAGCCCTAAACCACCACCACGTCGTTTTAGTTCACGCAGTGTTTGTGTGATCATGCGCGCACCCGTCGCCGCAAAGGGGTGACCATACGCAATAGAACCACCTAGCACATTAAATTTATCCATATCAATTTCGCCAATCGCTTTTGCTCGACCAAGATGTTCCTGTGCAAACTTATCACTGGCGAACATTTTCATATTAGAGAGGGTTTGCGCGGCAAACGCTTCATGCATATCAATCAATGTGAGATCGGAAAGCTCAATACCTGCACGTTGTAAGGCTAACGGTGTCGCATAAGACGGTCCCATTAACATATCGTGTTCAACACCAATCGCTGAAAAAGCGTAAGAACGGATATAACCCATAATCTCCAAACCAAGCTCTTTAGCACGGCCTTCACGCATTAATAGAATAGCGGCAGCGCCATCGGTTAGTGGTGTGCTGTTGGCGGCCGTCACGCTACCATATTGCCTATCAAACGCTGGACGTAACTTGGCATAACCTTCCAGAGTCGAGTCATGACGAATATTGTTATCTTCAGCGATCCACTTTTTATAGGGCTCTGGGAATGCCGTCATGACTTCGCCTTGGATTTTGCCCTCTTTCCAAGCTTGTGAAGCTAGAGAGTGAGAACGATGTGCCAAAGCATCTTGATCCAGTCGGCTTATGTGATGAGATTTTGCCATCTGCTCAGCCGTTTGCCCCATCGAAAGGCCCGTTGAATATTCAGCGACCGCGGGGGGGACTGGCATTAAATCTTTAAAAGATAATGATTTTAAGATGCTGAGTTTCTGAGCAACGGTTTTGGTTTTACTTAAAGCGAGTAAGCTAGCGGCTAATTTTTTAGACACTCCAATCGGCAAAACGGAAGACGAATCGGCACCACCAGCCATACCAATATCAATCGTGCCAGCCATTATGCTTTCAGCCACATTCACCGCCGCCTGAAAACTGGTAGCGCACGCTCGTGTGACGCTGTACGCATCGGTATGGATGCTCATTCCTGTGCCTAAAACGATCTCACGCGCGATGTTTGGTGCCTCAGGCATTTGCACGACTTGTCCAAAGACGAGTTGTTCGATCAATTTAGGATCGAGTTCCGTTCGCGCAAGCAGTTCACTCACCACCATCTTGCCTAAATCGACTGCAGGAACTTGACTAAATTCGGTACTTTGACGCGCAAAAGGGGTACGCAACCCCGCGACGATAGCCACACGCTCACCAGAGCGCGTTTTGACTTCCTGTTTGCCCATTGTTTCTCCTTAGAATAGAGGTCTGACCTGGCACATTGTAACGAGGTTGTTAAAACAATCAAACAAGTGTTTAAATAAACGTGATATTCGCATCGAATCGAAGAAAGTAATGTAGGGAGAGGAGATGGATAATCACTTAATCTTTAAATGAATAATGGAGTTATACCCAAACAACTTGGAGTTGCAGGTAGGCGGCAAGTGAGTGAGTCCCCATGAGCATAGGCAAACTATGTGATTGGGTGAACGAACGTAGCCAGCACCGCGGCAGCTTCAAGTAGGAAGGGTATATAAGCAAAAAAAAACCACACAATAATGTGTGGTCGGAATATATAAAGCAATTAACTTACGCCAATTGAAATAATCAGTTTCCTGATTAGGAGAAAGTAAAGTCAGCCTTCAAAAGGAAGTGTCATCTTGCTCAACATGTTAGTCGCAATGACTAACGAGATGACAAGGTGTACTATAGCCACTTCGTGCTATGAGATTTTGAAGTAGATCAATTTTATATTGATTTATTCCATACTATGAAATTAAAAAGCCGCCGACGCTTGAATTGATGTTACCGAACAACTTGAACGGATCGAAAGCGAACGAATACGCGAAGCGTTCATCGCAAGACGACCATAAAATGGCCTAAACAAAGAAGAAATCACAGAGCAAACGGAGACTCATGTGTCGATAATAACCATGTTTGGAAAGAAAAAGTCCAGCAGCCCGGTCAATAGTAATATTGACAGACAGAGAAAATATGAAACGCTTGTGCGTGCTTATCACCGAGATCTTTTTCGTTATGCCTATTGGCTATGTAAAGATAAAAGCATTGCTGAAGATTTAGTCCAAGAAACCTGCTTGAGGGCTTGGAAATCTCTCGATAGTTTGCTCGACGAGAAAGCGGCCAAATCGTGGCTTATAACTATTCTTCGTCGCGAGAACGCGCGCCGCTTTGAGCGCAAGCAGTTTGAGTTGGTCGATATTGATGACTACAGCGGTGACGTAAAAGTCAACGATGATCCTCATCATCAACAAGAGTGGTTGCAGGCACAGATAATGAAGCTGGATATTGAATACCGCGAACCTCTTTTCCTACAAGTCATTGGTGGTTTTAGTGGTGATGAAATTGGCGAGATCCTCGAACTCAATAAGAACACGGTCATGACTCGTCTGTTTCGAGCTCGTAATCAATTAAAAGAACAATTGGATTCATCAGAAGCATATAAGGGGCAGCAAAATGGATGAATTAGAATTTCGCCGCCGAGTTATGTCCGATCCAAAACAGCATGACCAAGAGATTATCCAAGCGGCATCCACTAGTGATACTAATCGTCAGTTCCTAGAGGACATATTGAGCTTAGATGCAACGATTGCTACTGCAATGAATGTAGACGTGCCTGACGATCTCGCAGACCGTATTCTATTTAGTCAAACCACAATGGCAAGCAATGTCATCCGCCCTACTTTTGCCAAGCAAGCGATGACATTGGCTGCATCGATTGCTTTTGTGTTTGGTTTATTGGTTGGCCAAATCAATTGGCGAAATGTGCTCATTCCACCGGCGCAGGCAAGCCTAATGGACACCGCCATCAAACACGTCATTGATGAAAAAGGCTTTGTCAACCAACTGGATGAACAAGTGAATTCAACGCAGATCAACGCCAAAATGCTGCCATTCGCTTATCAGTTAAGCAGTAACTTCCCTTACCACGTTTATTACCTAAACCACTGTGGTTTTGGCAAGGCAAACGCTCTGCACATGGTTTTTCAAGGTGAAAGCGGGAAAGTGACGCTCTTTTTCACAGGCATTGCCAGTGAACAAGCCGTGAACTTTAATGAGCAAGGCATGGCAGGAATCATCGAACCCGTCGGTGATGCTAGCCTGATCCTTGTCGGTGAAAATGGCGAAGATGTCACGAACATCGCTAAAAAACTAATGCCTATGCTAAAACCTTCCCATTAAAACCATTCCTGGCCTGTATATAATGCGGGCCAGGTTCCCTAGACAAAAATAGAGCTTAAACTCTATAAACAAGCATTTTCCGCCTTTTTCCTGCCAAATAGACATCATTTCTGCAATTTTATCATTCAATTAGACAATGGTCGGATTTCTATCTTCTATACTTGCCTCTAGTATCAGCCACCAATTGAGCATTTGCTCAAAAACAACGTCCATTAGAGGCGATGAAATCAAAAAGGAAAAGCACCATGAACAAGACGCGTCTGTTTAAAAAATCGTTACTTGCCGTAACGGTAGCTCTCGCTTCACAACAAGCACTGGCAGCGGGCTTTCAGCTCAATGCACAATCTGCGACTGGCCTAGGTCGTGCATTTGCTGGTGATGTTGTTATTGCCGATAACGCATCGGTGATGGCTCGTAACCCTGCCGCAATGGCGTTGTTTGATGAAACCTCACTCTCTTTAGGCTTTGAATCCATAACGACAAAAATTAAAGTCAAGGATGCGAAATACTGTGGTACAACTTGCCAAGTTGCACCACAGCTATCGGCTCCCAAAAACGCAAATTATGATGAAGCAGGCGGTACATCTATTGCTCCAAATATCCATCTCATTGTCCCTCTCAATGATAAGTTTGCGTGGGGCGTCAATGCCTATTCTAACTTTGGTACAAAAACTGAATTTTCAGATAGTTACTCTGCTAGTGAATATGGCGGTTTAACAGACGTCAAGAGCTTTAACTTAGGCCTTGCTGGTTCTTACAGAATAGACTCTCAATGGAGTGTTGGCGCTGGACTAGATTTAATCTATGGTAAAGGAACCATGAAACGTACGGCTAGTTCTGATGTCGCAAGTTTGGGTGGTAAAGATTTAGTCAACGTAGATGGTGCTGATGTTTGGGCTATCGGATTCAACTTTGGTACTGTCTTTGAGCTAGATGAAAATAACCGTTTCGGTGCCGCATATCATTACAGTCCTGAAATGGAAGCAAAAGATGATAAAGGACAAAAAATCAATTTACCATTGCCTGACCTTTTTGAGTTTTCTGGATTCCATAAAATAAAAGATACCAATTTTGCAGTTCATTACAGCGTACAATGGATCGGCTGGAGCACATTTGATCAAATTGAATTTAGTGACCTCAAAAACTCCCCACTAGGTTCTACTTACAACAAACCATATAAATGGCAAGATGGATGGCATTATGCTATTGGCGGAACGTATTATTTAAATACAGATTGGACTTTACGTGCTGGTTATATGTATGACACCAGCGCTCAAGATTCATTAACGTCAGTATCAGTACCTGACTCTGACCGCCAATGGTTCTCTGCTGGCTTTACTTATAACCTAGATGAAAAATCAAATATTGATTTTGGTTTCACCTACTTACTGGGTGATGATGTACAAGTATCTGAAGGAACACCTAATCCTCTTGGTTCACCTCAATATCTTTCAACTCTGACGGCAACGACTCACGCAGATGCAATCCTAGTCGGCTTACAATATAGCCGCAGCTTCTAAGCGCAACGTTTATTAGCATAGCGTCAATAAAGGGCTGGTTTTCCAGCCCTTTTTAATGCTTGTAATATCATCTCCTCGCCTAATTCAGCTAACAACTGTACCTTTGGGGTCTTAAACCACACTACAAGTGTTCGCCAAAAATCAGAAACACTTTCATAACAAGCAGAGTATTACGCTTATAATTAAGCCTTTAATGGATTTTAATTTCAAAAACAACAAATTCACTGCTTTATATTTTTAAAGCATTAGCTCTAACCTTAAAATCCCCACACCGAATTCAAATATTTCAGCGAACATTATAATGAAATCAAATAAAACTCTTCTTTCACTTGCAGTGGCATGTGGACTATTCAGCGTATCAAACGCATCTCAAGCCGCCGGTTTCCAATTGGCAGAATACTCTGCAACGGGCCTTGGGCGTGCTTACGCCGGTGAAGCGGCTATGGCTGATAACGCCAGTGCACAATGGCGTAACCCTGCCATGCTGACTTATTTGAAAGGTACGCAAATTTCTGTTGGTGCAATTTACGTTAATCCGAAGGTTGATGTGAATGGAAAAATCAACGGCGCATTAGAAGCAAGCTCAAATGACTTCGCAAATGATGCCGTCATCCCCAATTTTTACCTCTCACATCAAGTGAACGATAAAATGGTACTAGGTTTAGCACTCGGTACTAACTATGGCATGGAGACCGAACTTGACCGTAATTTCAGCGCGAGCCACTTTGGTAATCAAGCGATGGTTAAAACAATGGAAGTCAATGCCAACATCGGCTACCAACTCACTGATGCGGTTACCGTTGGCGGTGGCATTCGTTATGTGATTGGAGAAGGCCATTTCGGTGCAACCTCTCCGGCTCAAACTAAGCCTCTTCCACAAGGTACAACACTGAAGTACATGGAAGGTGAAGATAAAGCTTGGGGTTGGCAAGTGGGTACGGCATGGCAGATCAATGATAGCAATCGCATAGGCTTTACTTATAAATCCGAAGTTGACCTAAAGCTTACTGGCACAGCGAATATATTTTCGAAAGAATCGGGCAAGGTAGTGAATGATACAGGTTCAATGATGCTCACTATGCCTGCCACCGCTGAACTGGCTAGCTACCACCAACTAAGTGAACAGTTGGCACTACATGCCAGTATTAACTGGACCGATTGGAGCAGTTTCGAAAAGCTTGAAGCGGATTTAAACACTCTTGGCTCGGTGATGGTTAAAGAAGAAAACTGGGAAGACAATTACCGTTTTGCTCTGGGTGCGACTTACCAAGTCGATGCAAAATTAGCACTGCGTACAGGCATTGCTTACGATATGGCGGCAGTTAACGATAAAAACCGTACCATTACCATCCCTGAAACTGATCGAACTTGGTTAAGCGTTGGTGCGGAGTATGCCTTCACGGAGCAATTCACCGTAGACACTGGCTTTACTTACATTTTTGCCAAAGATGCCAACATTGTGGAATCTCGTGGTTATGCTTCAGATGATGCAGCGCAAGCCGTTGGAGGCCAATTTTCTGGTACAACGGCAGGTAATGTTTGGCTTATCGGCGCACAAGCCAATTACCGCTTCTAAACTCATTAGAGATACTCCCAGAGGCCAGAGCACTGCTCTGGCTTTTTTATTCCTTGTAATTTCGATGGTTTTTGCTGCCGAGTAGTTGAGCTATGAT
>NZ_CAWNTB010000037.1:0-8221 GCF_963877065.1 Vibrio sp. V01_P9A10T6 | reverse complement strand
CATACATCTTATGTATCTATATATATGCCACATCTAATTGTCGGAGATATAAAGTTTGAAAGTTAAGATAATGACCATTTTGTTATTAACAATATTCGGTCTCATTGTTGGTAAATATTACATTAGCCATAGTTCATTAACATTAGTGCCTGCCCCCAAAGCACCGAATAATAACGAGGATACTGATTTTAAAGCCGCAACAGTTGCTGATGAGCGCCAGCTGATGAAGCCACCACGAGAAGATGCATCGAGCGCTGGAGATGCTGGTTCTGCTCTGAATTCAGAGCCTATCACTGAAGAGCGCATGCTTGCGGCGCAAACCGTTGATGAAGTATGGCACGACATCAACCCAAGCCCAGCGTTGCAAGCCATTAGGCCGAAAAGTGATGCAGTGACGGAAATCAAAGCGATCGAAATCGAAAATATTGAACAATTCCGAGTTCTGGCAACGGGCGATGCTGTCACGGTCACTATGCCTGATAACCAGCCAGTCAATATCCAAGTCACTTCATCAGAAATTCAGAATGAAGGCGTCCGGACTTGGTCTGGGCAGTTTGAACTCGACGGGGAAGTTTACCCAGCCACATTCACTTTCGGCAAAACGGCAATACTTGGTTTTATTGGTCATCCCAGTGGTCAAGTGAAGCTTGAAGGCAACGGCAGTGAAGCATGGGTTTACCGAGTACCACCGAATCATGGCTATGACGAAACCTCGACCAGCCATTGATACCTCAAACGCACGGCTTTGTGTGTTAATAAAATAAATAATGTAGGAGTTTTCTATGAAAATAGCGTCATTGGCATTAGCCGTGGTGTTAGCAACACATGCGTTACCGAGTAGTGCAACCACTGAAATTGATATTCTAGGTGTTTATACACCCGGCACGGCTGAGTGGTTTCAGCAAGATCACGTGGCTCAAATCCAGCACCGATTTAACGTGGGAAATGAAATTCTGCGTCAAAGTGGTCTGGACATCAAAGTCAACTTAATTGGCACGAAAGAAGTAAAATACGATACGCAAAGAGGGCTAAGAAAATCGCAAGGGCAGGCGCTTGATGCGATTACTCCCGGCAATAAACAAGATCCGGCGTTTGCCGATATTGAGCAATATCGTAAGCAGGTTGGCGCGGATATGGTGGCGCTGTTTCGTAATCTAGATATTAAAAATTCTCCTGATTATGAAGATAAAGGCAATGGTACTTACATGCTGAGCTGTGGTCTAGCATGGATAATCCCTGCCGCGTATTGGAACAATAGTGCGCGTTATGCGCAATCTAGAATGTACAGTCATAGCTATTTGAATGAGTGTGGCGATGATACGTTTATTCACGAATTAGGCCACAATTTGGGCTTGAACCATGCTCATGAACAGTACAATGGCGAACCCCATCTTTCAAATGGTACAGAGCAAGATGCGTATGGTTATGGGGTTCAAGGCCAATTTGCGACGACCATGGCCTATGGTTTCTTATTTGGTATTCATAGCCGTTCTTACACATTCTCTAACCCAAGCAAAGTGTGTAAAGGTCAAGCATGTGGTGTCACTGACTACGCGAACTCGGTGCGAGCGATTGGCCTGAGCGCACCACACATTGCGGCGATTTATGCACGTCCAGATGGGAGTAATGACGGAGGAACGTCACCCACTGAACCGACTTCGCCCCAACAAGCCATCTATGATTTACAAGGGCCTTTTGCCATTCCCGATCATGCACAAGGAGAGTTAGCACTTCCGATTAATGTGACTTATCAAGGAAATGCGGAAACGGCCACTATTCAACTTAATATTGAACACCCATTTGTGGGTGATGTTTCAGTCAAGTTGTATGCACCTGATGGTGGCTATTGGAACTTAAAATCGTATAACCAGTATGATCGCAACACGGCTTATCGTGTTCGCTTTACACTCAGCGGAATGCAACAAATGAACGTGCAAGGCCAGTGGCGTTTAGTCGTGGCGGATCACTATCAAGGTTTAACGGGTGTATTAAATTCGGCACGCTTATCCTTTGAATAAAGGTTTGCTGTGATGTTGACCCTGCACCTATGTGCAGGGTTTTTAATTACTGGCCAAATTGGGTGGCTTTGAATTGATTCAGCAATCGATGGATCACATAGGTTGTAAGTAATGTGGCGACAATAGCAAACAAAATACTGCCGACTCGGTACAGGGCACTGAAAATTAAATCATTGCCCGGCGTCAAATATTGACCAAACAAGATCCCCAAGGTAGTCAATGAGCCAAAGCCGACCCCTGAACCGCTGGATTCTTTTACATGCCAGTAGCTAAAGAGCATCGCACCTATCCATAGCAGCGGAATAACAAATAAAAGCTGACCTGACCAATCGTAGAGCAGCAGTTGGACCGCAATACCGAAAGTGACACCAAGCAGAGTACCCATCGCGCGTTTGCGTGCGTAGCCTAGCGCTCCGTTCCAATGCATCGGGAAAAGTAGCAACAAGGTTGTGGCTTGCGCGGACATTGAATCTTGCAGATCGAATATTTGAAACACAACGAAAGAGAGTGTGGCAATGGTTGCGCCCATGAGCGCTTCATGACGCATACGGTGTGACTCTTTGGCCACGCTTGCATGAGCGGGAGGTTGCCTTTTCTGTGCGTCGGGAATACAGAATGTCACCAGATAAGCGACCATTACCGAAAGCAAATTCGCGATAAAGTTGCTGGTAATCAGATCGTTAAGATCAGTTGTGGAGTAGCTTGCAAAGTGCAGCATAATGCTCAAGCTCAATACGCTGTTCGCTCCAAACAAGAATAAGCTGCCTTTCGACATACAAGCAAATTTGTAGAGAAACAGTACAAAAGCGATCATCGTCATCAGTGCCGGATGAGCGCCAAACAGCCCCCCGAGAATGGCTACTTCTAAGCCACAAACGACGGCGGAAGCGAGCAGTTGCTTTGCGGCGTGCGCATTCATGACGGGCACCATGCCCAGTAACAGCATCGGTGTTACGGTAAAAAATACCCCGTAGTTCCAACCCAGTAGTTTACAAAAGGTAAAACCAAGCGTCGCACCTGTTGCTATTCTGACGCATTGGCGAAAGTCATTTTCAGATAATGGATGATCCCAAAGTCGCATTTTTTACTCCGCTTAATAGACGTAGTGCAGAGTGCTCAGAAACTGAATTTGCATTTTTGCCAGCCAAGCAAACGGGCCACTTTCTGGTAGCAACTGTACCGTCGCACGAGCACCGGAAGGCAATGTTGACATCGTTTCATCGAGCGAAAGGTGCACACGCATGCGTTGTGCATCACGCACCCAGCGATTAGATTCTGTTGGAGTGGCTAAACGCCCATTCGCATCAAACTGACCAGTGCTTACCCCAGCATCCAGGCTACGAATACGCGCGGTAAAGACTTCGCCGGGTTTGCTGTCAAAAGCAACTAGGGCGCGGCTATTGTCTGGGAAATGGCGTAAGCTTTTTTCTCTAAAATCAGCAATCACGTCTACATCCGTCGCTACCAACGCAACTAACGGCATACCTGCTGCGGCGTAGGTGCCCGTTTCAAGCTGTAAGTTGGTAATGACACCATCTTGCTCTGCTAGCGTTTGTGTGTAGGCAAGGTTTAGCTTGGCTTGCGCCAATTGGTTCAAAGCGGCGCGGATGCTGACGTTACTTTCGTCACTATTACCTCGACTAACGTGCAATTCTTGCAGGCGAGCTTGCGCTGCAACCAAATTGGCTTTCGCGGCGGTAGCGCCACTTTGTGCATCGTCTTTAAGTTGTTGAGAAGTCCCATTGCGTGCAAACAGAGTGTTTAATCGGTTAGCTTCGCGCAACTTTTGATCGGCAACGATACGGCTTGCCGTGACATTAGCTTCTGCGGCTGCAATCGATGCATCCAATTGAGCGTTACCTTGTACCGCACGTTCATAATTGAGTTGGGCCTGCTCTACCGCCAGTTGATAGGGTTGTGGGTCGATGGTGAAAAGTACTTCACCCTTGTGTACGGTTTGATTATTAGTGACAAAAACATCACTGATTTGACCATTAACTCGGGGAGATATTTTGGTCACAGTGCGCGTCGCCATGGCTTGCGGTGTTAAAGGCATAGCCAAATCGGCCACCAAAAAATAGGCAAAGAGCGCCACAAAAGCGACGATGGAATATTTGATCCAAAGTGCAAATTTTTGATCAGGTGTCATAAGTAATTATTGTTCCTTTGAAGGTGTTGCTATCGGTTTGCTGAGCGTATCTAGAGCGTTGTGTGAGATTTGTTCGAGCGTAAGAGTCAGTTGGTGCAATTGTTGATCGTCAATATTACCCAGTAAGTTTTGGCGAACTTGCAAAATACGGGTTTCCATCTGCTTGATAAGAGCACGCCCGTTACTCGTCAAACTGACGATTCGAGCGCGCTTATCGTTGTGACAGCAGTGACGTTCGATCAGCGATTGTTCTTCGAGCTGCTTTAAAGTTCGCATTAAAGAAGCCAGTTCTATTTCTAACGCTTCGGCTAAGGTTTTTTGACTGACGTTGTCACCGAGACGCTGTAATTTCCACAATGCGGTCCAACGAGGATGGGTAAGGCCCAAGGGTGAGAGTTCTCGGTCCGCCACCATTTTCCATAAGCGTGAGAGACGAGCAAACTGCTCAGCGAGTGATAATTCTTTCAGGGTGTGCGTGTTTTCAATCATAACGAGTCACATATTACTTAGCGTGCTAAGTAATATAATTTAGTTAGCGCGCTAAGTAAATAGCTAATGACGAAGGCTGACATTTTCATACAAACTCAGGACAGCACCCCTCAATGAAACACTGTACATTATTTTCAATGAGCGACTCCCCAATGTTTGAGGCTGTCCTAGCTGCTGAAATTCTGGTCCATACTATGATAATTGAAAATAAACTCGACTACCTGTTTAGCCTGTCTGAACTCTCCGAAACGATTTACCCCAATACCAAAGGCTGGTCTAAAATCAGGAAGAATATCCGTTTTTGTTTATGGGGCGTGACCAATGCCTATGCTCTAAAAAGTATGCTGAGGCTGTTTTCGTGCTCCGAGTTAGCGGAGGTATTAAAGCAATGCCCACAGTTTTTGGAAAAACCATTAAAACCTTATCTCTGCGTCAATTGGTCTGCCAAAGAGCGTACATGGCACATTAATCAACATTTTATCTACTTAGTTGAACAGTTTGGCTTTAATGCTGCGAAGTTTTTCTCAGAATCAGGCTTCTCTATTTTTGATTTTTACGACAAAAATGGGGCGAGTTATTCATTAAGCCTGTGTAGTGGAGAGATAAGAGAAGGCTCGTTGGGGCTGCAACTAACGGATGAAAAAGGGCAGAAAATTTACTCGATCAGTTTCAATGTTTCTGATCAAGGGCGCAGTATTTACATTGGTTCACTACAAGGTCCAAGCAGTGGTGTGACCGATCGTAATCAAATTATTAAAGATTTGACGCGCACGACTCACGGCTTAAGAACTAAAGCACTGATGGTTGAAATGATCATGACGCTAGCGCGTATTTTAGGGGTTGAGAACCTGTATGCGATTTCTAACCGCGGCCATATGTATCAAGCGTTGCGTTATATTGGATCAAAGCGCAAATCAGTAAGCTTTGATTACGATGAACTGTGGACAGAGTACGAAGCAGAGAAAATGAGCAAATATTTGTACCGTTTGCCAACCAAGCCAAACCGCAAAGGTGTTGAGACGCTAAATCGCAATAAACGCCGTTTATATACTAAACGTTATGAGTGGTTAGCCGAGGTGGAAACAGCCATGTCGGGCCGTATTGAACAGTTGAAACTTATGCCCAAGCATTTCGTGGTTTGATGGATCCACAAAATTAGAGGCTGATGTTATGGTTCAAAACGTCACTGTAGGCAACGCTTCAAACTCAGGTTTCGCAAAATAGTAGCCTTGCATGAGTTCAATGCCGAGTCGTTTTAGCCATAACATTTCTTGTTGAGTTTCAATACCTTCAGCGAGTGGACAAATCCCTAGCTCAATGAGCATTGCGACAGTATGACGGACGATTGCTTGCTTCGTGATGTCTTGATCGATATTACGCAGCAGTGACATATCTAATTTTACTATTTTAGTTTGGAAGTTAACCAATAGCCCAAGCCCGGCGTAGCCTGCACCGAAATCATCAATCGCGGTAGTAAATCCTAGGTTGGAGTAATAAGCGACGATCCGTTTTATGTGCGCTGTGTCTACGATTTTTTCCACCTCAGTAAATTCAAACATGATCCGTTCTGTCGGGAAACCGAACTGCTTTGCTGCCTCTAATGTGGTGCGGATACAGCGTTCTGGTTGGTAAACGGCATTAGGTAAAAAATTAATGCTCAAAATACCTGACAGTTTTAGTTTAGCCGCGAGTTTAATCGCTTTGATTCGACAAAGTTGGTCAAAGCGGTATCGGTTGTCATCACTGACTTGTTCAATGATGGAGTAAGCCGATTCATTATTCAGACCTCGTACGAGTGCTTCGTAGCCAAAGATGGTGTTATCTGCAACGTTCACTATGGGTTGGAAAGCCATGGTGAAGTCAAAAGGCAAGTTTTGTTTTTCTGAGCATTGCTGGCAAATACGTTGGTCCATATGGACTTGCTGTTGTTGCATAATCACTCACTGATATTTAATCGAATAGCATGATTATAGTTACTTGCAGCGTGCTCACCAAATTGCATAAATAAAAACGTGACCAGTAAGCCGACGAACTACAGCTTTTCAATATGGTGTAGATAGTATTGAGCTTGATCTAAGATTGCTTGTTGAGTGGCATTTTCAGTGTTATCCCAATTTTTATAAATCATACCTATCCTTGGGTTTTTGGCTAACCGTTCACGATGAGTGAGCATGAACTGCCAATATAAACTATTGAATGGACATGAATTTAGACCACTACGGCTCTTTACTTGGTAGTGACAATCTTTGCAGTAATCACTCATTTTATTGATGTAAGAGCCGCTTGCGGCATAAGGCTTGGTAGCAACAATTCCCCCATCAGCAAACAGAGCCATACCTCGGGTATTGGGCATTTCTACCCATTGCAATGCATCAATATAAATACCTAAGTACCAGTCATCCACCTCATCCGGCTCGCAACCTGATAGGAGTGCAAAATTACCCGTGATCATCAAACGTTGGATATGATGTGCGTAGGAAAATTCCAGTGATTGAGTTACGGCTTGTTTAACACAATGCATACGAGTATCCCCTGTCCAATAATAGTGAGGAAGAGGTCGTTGAGCGTCAAGGGCGTTGTGCTTGGCGTATTGGGGCATGTTCGCCCAATAAATGCCTCGAATGTACTCACGCCAGCCCAAAATTTGCCTAATGAATCCTTCGATTTGTGCTAAATCCATCGTATTGTCATTCTCAAATCGCATGAGTGCACTTTGAATGACTTCTGCAGGCGATAGTAGTTTGCAGTTGAGTGCAAAAGAGAGCCGGCTATGGTAAAGGCTCCAACGATGTGGACTCTTTGCCGTCATTGCATCTTGAAAGCGACCAAACAGCGGCAAGCCGTACTGACAAAAGTGGGCCAATAATGACAGTGCTTGTGAGCGGTTAATCGGCCATAACAATGAAGGAGTATACAGGCCGAAAACGTGAATATTATGATGCTGTAAACGGTTATAAATTGCACTGACATCGTTTTGAAAGCTAAGTGGTTTGGGTAGGTTTTCTATGTCTTGCACGCTGAGCTTATTGCGATTTTGGTGATCAAAATTCCAACGCCCACCCAAAGGCGTTTGATGATCATCTTGCAGAAGAATACCGAATCGCTTACGCATTTTGCGATAAAACGGCTCCATAATAGTGGTTTTGTCGGTGTTAAAATGCTGAGTGATCTCGTCAAAAGGCAATAAAAAGTGTTCAGTATCAAAACAAGTCACTTGTGCATGAGAGAGGTTTAACTCCTGCAACTGTTGCCAAACTCGGTATTCGTCAGGTCGCTGATAGTGAAAGTATTCTGCGTTGATCTGATGACACAGATCACTAATCATTGGTGGTAGCTGCAAATAATCGGCAGTTTCATCAAGGGTCAAGTAGAGAACCTGGTGTCCCTCACTTTGCAATAATTCGGCAAAAGCTTCCATCGCGGCAAAAAAGGCGCAGATTTTTTGAATGTGATGTTTTACATAGCCTGTTTCTTGTTTAAGTTCAGCTATCACGTACAGTACGGAATCATCCGTTTTGTTAAACCAAGAGTGCTTGATATTGAGCTGATCGCCTAGGATCAAGCG
>NZ_CAWNTB010000036.1:0-8332 GCF_963877065.1 Vibrio sp. V01_P9A10T6 | reverse complement strand
AATTACCATTAGATGAGAATAGTGATATTTGTTAACACAAAAGACTCATGTGTTGCCAAATGATAAAAAATAAAAATTTAAAACCAAAAATAGGTTATTAAAACGTAAAGGATGGGCGATTTTAAGTGATAAAGATCACAGCAATTAACCGTTAACATTATTTTACTTTTTGATTTGCACTCAGCCCTGCTAACCTGCGGCACGCTTTGAAATGATGTCGAAGTGCATAAAATAAAGGAGTGTTCACAATGAATACCAAAAAACCGATGTCGCTTACCGGCCGTGTTATTTTAGGTATGGTAGCGGGTATTTTGACTGGCTTTGCCATTCGAGCCTTATTTGCTGAAAACGGATTTGTTGACGCGTATATCGTTAACGGCTTATTCGATGTTGGCGGAAAAATCTTTATCGCCAGCTTAAAAATGTTAGTTGTACCCCTCGTGTTTGTTTCTCTCGTTTGTGGTACGAGCTCACTGAAAGATCTCACCACACTTGGCCGCATGGGTGGTAAAACCCTAGCCTTTTACATCGCAACCACTGCGATTGCCATCACACTGGCACTAACAATGGGCACTGTGTTTCAACCGGGGTCCGGAGCCGATTTAACCGCAGCAAGCTCATTCCAATCTGCGCAAGCCCCTTCTTTGGGCCAAGTGTTTATTGATATGTTCCCGACCAACCCAATCAGCGCGATGGCAGAAGGTAAAACACTGCAGGTCATCGTCTTTGCAGTACTATTTGGCATAGCCATCAGTGCCGCGGGTAAACCGGGCGAGCGTATTGCGGGCGTTTTTAATGACTTGAACGAAGTTATTATGAAACTAGTCGCCTTGTTGATGAACCTTGCTCCATACGGCGTATTTTTCCTGATGGCAAAACTGTTCACCAGCCTTGGTTTAAGTGCCATTTTGAACCTCGCAGAATACTTCGTAGTACTGACGGTTACCCTGCTGCTACACGGTTTTGTCACCTATAGTTTGATGTTGAAAGGCTTTACTGGTTTAAGTCCAATCACCTTCTTCCGTAAAATGGAAGATGCCATTATGTTCGCTTTCTCTACAGCCTCTTCCAATGCGACTATACCCGTCACCATGGAAACGGCTAAAAACCGCTTAGGGGTTGATAACAAGATAGCTTCTTTCACCATTCCGCTAGGTGCGACCGTTAACATGGATGGCACAGCGATCATGCAAGGCGTTGCGACAGCATTTATTGCCCAAGCGTTCAATATCGACCTAACCATGGGTGACTACGTGATGGTCATCCTCACGGCAACACTAGCCTCTGTTGGTACAGCAGGCGTTCCGGGTGTTGGTCTTGTCATGCTAGCGATGGTGCTAAACCAAGTCGGCTTGCCACTAGAAGGTATTGCTTTGATTATGGGTGTTGACCGCTTATTAGATATGATCCGCACCGCGGTCAATATTACTGGTGATAGCTGTGTGACTCTTATTGTGGCGAAAACAGAAGGCGCGTTAGATGAAGCTCGCTTTAATGATCCACAAGCTGGCGTGAAAGAAGAAGAAGTTCATTTAGCAAAAGCTCAAGCCTAACTTTCTTCACTTCCACTCATCAAAATCAAACCCTGTCGCTATTGCTACAGGGTTTTTCTTTATTCGCTTTACAGGTCAAGAATAAGATTAAAAATCAAGCAGATCAGAGCTATCTCACACCGAACTATCTTCAATAGATCTAGAATTTTATCAGCCTAACTTTCTAGGAGTGAACACAATGATACCTCGACGCACATGGCTTCTTTTGTTCTGCACTTTACTCTTTCCTTCAGTCGCTCTCGCTTCCTCTAACGATATCGATTCGTTAGATCTAACACACTCAACGATTGGTTATGCCTCTTTAGTCATTTTTACTCTGGCATACACGTTGGTCATGATGGAGGAGTACCTTAAGCTACGAAAGTCTAAACCTGTGTTACTTGCAGCTGGTTTAATTTGGGCCATGATTGGTTATGTTTATCAGCAGTATGAATTAACCGAGATTGCCAAAAACGCGCTAGAGCATAATTTGCTGGAATACGCCGAATTATTGCTGTTTCTGTTAGTCGCGATGACCTACATCAGTGCAATGGAAGAGCGGCGATTATTTGATGCATTACAAGCGTGGATGGTGGGAAAAGGTTTTGATTTTCGTGCTCTTTTTTGGATCACGGGGCTACTTGCATTTTTCATCTCACCAATTGCCGATAACCTAACCACCGCGCTGTTGATGTGCGCTGTCGTACTAAAAGTGGCAGGAAACAACCCACGTTTTATCAACATTGCTTGTATTAATATCGTCGTAGCGGCTAACGCCGGAGGCGCTTTTAGCCCTTTTGGAGACATCACCACCTTAATGGTTTGGCAAGCAGGCCATGTGCCATTTTCACAGTTCCTTTCTCTGTTTCTCCCTTCTGTGATCAACTACCTTGTTCCGGCATTGCTAATGTCGTTTTTCCTGCCCAAGGAAAAGCCAACCACCCTGCATGAACATGTCGAGCTTAAACGTGGAGCCCGCCGTATTGTCGTACTTTTCATGTTAACCATTGCTACCGCCGTAGCATTCCATGCTGTGGTGGGCTTTCCACCCGTTATAGGCATGATGATGGGGCTTGCTTACTTACAATTTTTTGGCTACTTCCTCAGGAAAACCTTACCTACTTCGCTGGCAAAAAAAACCGTAATTGCGATTGCAAATAATGACGAAGCCGCCCTAAAACGTATTGGCTCTGTAGTGCCATTCGATGTCTTTAAGCGAGTTTCACACGCCGAATGGGATACGCTACTGTTTTTCTACGGGGTGGTCATGTGCGTAGGAGGGCTAAGCTTACTGGGTTATTTAGGCATGATCTCGGAAGTGATGTATAGCCAATGGAACCCCATATGGGCAAACGTGATGATTGGGTTTCTTTCGGCGATTGTCGATAACATTCCCGTCATGTTTGCAGTACTGACGATGGGACCCGATATGTCCACCGGAAACTGGCTGCTCGTCACATTAACAGCGGGCGTCGGCGGCAGTTTACTCTCGATTGGCTCAGCCGCTGGAGTGGCTCTGATGGGCGCTGCACACGGCAAATACACCTTTGTAGGCCATCTAAAATGGACACCGATTATTGCAACAGGCTACGCCGCAAGTATTGGTGTCCACTTACTACTCAATCACGCTTTGTTTTAACGAATTTGCTTCGCAATATAATGACACAACGCCTCTGCCAGCTGGTGTGAGGCCAAGTTACGTGCCACCACTTCTGAAGCCAGCTTTCCGCTGTTTATCACGCCAATCCAATCGTCAATCATGGCGCTAAAGCCTTTGCTGGTCAGCATTGGCGTCCAATCTTTTAGACTAAGGGCTTGCTCTTGCCCTTGATGCCAACGTTTTCCTTGTGTAAACGAATCAAACTCAAAACCTTCATTCACAAAGCTCGCGCTGACTCGCTCAGCGGTTATCCCGAACTGGCGATTCATTGAGGCATGCAGCAAACTTTCGCCGTGTTGCCATTGAACATCCAAGCGGGATAACTGACCTTGATGCTGCTGGTAGGTAATATAAGCATCATCCAATGTGGCTTTAGCATTCACGTTTACGCTGTCTAGCGGATGGATAAAATCATCAAAGATAAAGGTGCGCACATCACCGGGCAGATCATAGCGGTGCTTTTCCCAACGAAGCGAACGTAAGTCGCTTCTATTACCAGTTTGCACTGCATTTAGGTGTTGGTTATAGAGCGGAATATGACGGCGATTAAACCCCACATACAAAGGTTGACGATGCTTTTCTGCAAGATCATACAACATTTCACAGGCGCTTGCGCTGTCGGCTAGCGGCTTATCAACAAAGGTTGGAATTCCGTGTTCAAGGAAAAATTGGGCGATTTGAGGGTGAGCCGAGGTCGCCGCATGGATCATAACCGCATCAACGTTATAGCCAAGTAGCTCTCGATAATCCGTGCAATTCTCTGAAATGCGGTAACGCTGCGCTAGTTGCGTAACAAGAGCTGAATTACGAGTACAAAATACCAATTCTAAATCTGGGCGCTGTGTGATGACCGGAAGATACGCCTTTTGCGCGATATCACCTAGACCAATAATGCCAATTTTCATCATCAAATCTCTTTTCGTTAGATGAAGGTTAGGCTAACACAAGAAGATTAAAAAGGGAGGTGTAGAACTCAGTGAAAAGGCAATCCTTGCCTGTCTGGGATGAGGTTAAAATGGGCTCTCTTTGTTCAGCTCATTGCAAATTTCGACAATCGCCAATGAGAGCCCGGATTTGATGATTTGTTGCTGACGCTGAAGTTGAAGCTGGTAAAAATCCAGTTCAATGTCGCCATCCGGCTCCAATACTTCCAACTGCACCATGCCCATTTTGGCCACCAAATGGAGCTTTTTTATCGGCACCAAAATTTTCGGGTCGGTGAACTCGTATTCAGCACCATCACTGTTGAGTTGATTACGCAGTTTGATTATATCTTCAATATCGTGGTAAACATCATCAGGTAATACCCCAAGGCCAAACAGCAGTTTTAGCCTGACAGACAAGTTGCCGAGTGGTCCAGAATCTTGCAATAGAGGGCCAACTACTGATTGGACAGCGAAGTTATCTTTGCGAAAAATGCGTTGCATTAATGCGTCAATCGCCTCATTGAACACTTCAACCGTCGTAATAAAGAATCCGCGCACCGAATGGGCACTATTCAGTCGTTCAATTATATCGCTTTCGTTAATTCTATCTGCCATACGCTGTACTAATTGTTGTTATAAAGGGAGGGCATTAGCGCCCTCCAAAGTATTTATGTGATTAAAGCTGTTTGTAGATCGCTTCAATTTGCTTAACCTGCTCGCTCTGCTCATCTAACCCTGTGTAATGGGCTAGTGTTTTACATACGCCATATTGGTTCAATGATGTTTGAAGCTCGACTGCTTGAGGATCGCTGTAGTTGGTATATTTAAGGGCCGCCGCAATCCCTTTCAATAGCGTTTTGTTTTCAACACCGTACTCGATTGTACCGAGTAATGGCTTGATTAATCTATCATTGGGGCCTAATTTTCGTATTGGCTGACGACCAACGCGATCCACTTCATCCACCAAATATGGGTTGGCAAAGCGGCTCAATATTTTTTCGATATAAGCGGCGTGCAATTCAGGGTCAAAACCGTAACGACGAATGAGTACTTCACCGCTTTCATGCATGGCTTGCTTCACTTGCTGACGAATTGCAGGATCTTCAATCGCTTCACGAATCGTCTTATGACCACTCAAACAACCCAAATAGGCGGTAATGCAGTGCCCAGTATTTAGAGTGAAAAGTTTACGCTCAACAAAAGCCATCAGATTATTGGTTTTTTCCATCCCTTCAATGTTGGGGATCTCACCTTTAAATTGCTGTTCATCAACAATCCATTCGCTGAAACTTTCAACCGTCACGGCCAACGGGTCATCGTTCGCGGCTTCGACAGGTGGCACAATGCGATCCACCGCGGAATCGACAAAACCAATTAACTCATCGGTTTTAGCATGCAGCGATAGGTCTAGATATTTATACACTTCGCCTTTCAGGTGTGTTGTACCGCGAACCATGTTTTCACAAGCGATCACATTGAGTGGCTGCTCATTGCCCGCTTCAAATCTTTTGGTGATGCCTTTGGCGATCGTTTTCGCAATGATATCAAGCACTGCAGGGCCGACAGCTGTAGTAACTAAATCCGTTTTTACAATGCGATCAATCACATCATCACTGGCTGAATTCACCGCAGTGACATGAGTGACAGTATCAATTTTGCACTCAGAACCCACTACCTTTACTTTGTATTCTTGACGATGACTCAATTGATCGACCAAAGGTTCATTGACATCGGCAAAAGTCACTTCAATGTCTGCATCGGCCAATAATTTACCAATAAAACCACGACCAATGTTACCCGCGCCAAAATGTACTGCATTTTTCATAATCTTACCTACCAAAAACTTATCTAAAAGAGAAAAGAGCGCTTAATGCTTCAATTGAGGTGAGGTCAGCAGTATAGGGGAACAGCCGACCTCGTTTTGCCTCAGGAGCAAAAGCGTTACGCTGCTTGGTTACCCGATAGGATGGCCAAGATATCGCTCACGTCTCTGGTTGAGGTGAGCTTCTCGATAGCATCAGGCTCATCGAGTGCGTTGGTAATGGTGGTAATAACTTGAATATGTTCATCATTTTTGGCGGCAATACCGATAACCAGTTTCGCTACGCCATCTTGGTCGTCCGTAAACTGCACACCAGCAGGATATTGGCAAATCACAATACCCGTTTTAATCACACGGTCTTTGGCGGCGACGGTACCATGAGGAACGGCAATCGATTCTCCAAGATAAGTGGATACCATTTTCTCACGTTCAAACATGGCATCAACATACTCAGGCTCCGCATAGCCAAGCTCAACTAACTTATTGCCAGCGAAACGAATGGCTTCTTCTTTATTAGCGGCATTCAAACCTAAGTGAATGTTTTCTTTTTGGATTTGAAAAACGGACGGTTTTTGAATTTCAAAGCTGTCGTCATTCGCAGCGAGGATGGATACTTTAACCACATCGCTATCATTCGCCGCCTTAGGGCGTTGAGCTGCCAAAAGCTTAGTCACAAGCTGGTTGTACATTTCACTGTCTAAAAAGTTGCTCAGTGAAATATGCTGTGCACTGGGTGCATGTGTGCGTGCGCGGCCAGTCAGGTCTTTATGAGTAATCACGATTTCTGCGTTCTCCGGCAAACTATTGATGGCAAGGTTAGTGACGTGAATCGCTAAACCCGCATCTTTGATTTTTTTACGCAGCATGCTTGCGCCCATTGCGCTTGAACCCATACCCGCATCGCAAGCAACAATAATGCTTTTCACGTTGGCTAAATCA
This sequence comes from Vibrio sp. V01_P9A10T6, assembly GCF_963877065.1. Classification (NCBI taxonomy): domain Bacteria; kingdom Pseudomonadati; phylum Pseudomonadota; class Gammaproteobacteria; order Vibrionales; family Vibrionaceae; genus Vibrio; species Vibrio sp. V01_P9A10T6. Next base: position 1,453 of record NZ_CAWNTB010000036.1, on the reverse strand, counting down.
ATATTGCTTTTTTGAGAAGCCGTCGTCACATTGCCCTTTGCGCTCGATTTCATCTCTTTCATTTGTGATGTGGCTTTTTCTAACGCCGCTTCATCACCTTCTTCCTCGGTGCTGCTCTGTGCTTTCATCAATAATGACGCAACGGTAAAGGACACACCTGCCGCACCAAATATTGAGCATAATACGCCAACAATCGATCCTTTCTGTGTCATCAGTAGCACTGCAAAGATAGAGCCAGGAGACGCTGGAGAAACAATACCTGCATTGAAGAGAGTCAAAATGAACACCCCTGTCATACCACCAGCAATCGCTGCAAGAATCAGACGTGGATTCATCAGTATGTATGGGAAATAAATCTCATGGATGCCGCCGAAGAAGTGAATGATGGAAGCGCCACCAGCTGTTTGACGTGCTGTACCTTTACCAAACACCATGTAAGCCAACAAAATACCGAGACCAGGGCCAGGGTTTGCTTCAATTAAGAAGAAGATTGACTGCCCCATTTCACTGGCTTGTTGAATACCTAACGGTGAGAAAATACCGTGGTTAATCGCGTTGTTAAGGAACAAGATCTTCGCGGGTTCAACAAAAATAGAGGTGAGTGGTAAAAGGTGTGCTGAAACTAGGAAATTTACGCCTGCCGCTAAACCACCAGAGAGCACTTTGACAAATGGCCCAATAAGGTAAAACGCCAAGATTGCGCCAAGCATACCAATAATGCCTGCCGAGAAGTTGTTTACCAACATCTCAAAACCGCTTTTTACTTTACCTTCAACACGTTGGTCAAAGGTTTTGATCGCCCAACCACCCATAGGGCCAACCATCATGGCTCCCATGAACATGGGGATATCTGTTCCGACAATCACACCCATTGTGGTGATGGCACCGACAACAGCGCCACGTTCTCCACCAACCAATTTACCACCCGTGTAGCCAATCAGCAGTGGTAATAAGTAAGTAATCATCGGCCCAACCATAGATGCTAACGTTTCATTCGGTAGCCAACCTGTTGGGATAAATAGTGCGGTTATAAAGCCCCACGCGATAAACGCGCCAATGTTTGGCATAACCATGTTAGATAAGAAGCGACCAAAATTTTGTATCTTGATCTTTGCATCTGGTGATATCATGTGGATTCCCCGTTCGATGTTCTGATGAATATTGTTGTTGTAACGGTTCTGCGAAAAACCGTTGATTGCTTAGTACACAATCAATTTACCACACAATTTCATTCTGGAACTGACGACGGGTTTTTCGTGATCAGCCCCTCATAAATCCTAGCTTACAAATCATTTCTTCGTGATCATGGTCATTAAATTGACATGTAAATTTACAACAAAAAACAAAAATACAACTTGTCAACAAGACTTAAGCGATCAACATCATACTTTTTGAATTTTAACTTTTAATAAAAAAGAGATTCAAATCACAATTTAACTCTAATTATTAAAAA
>NZ_CAWNTB010000035.1:0-8430 GCF_963877065.1 Vibrio sp. V01_P9A10T6 | reverse complement strand
ATCAAAGGCTGCGGAATGATACATAGGTTACTATTGAATGTGAAGTAAGTATTTTCCTACCCTGTAAGTATTTTCCTTATTGATTTCGCTTTATTTACTATTAAGTTAGTTAATAGCTGATTATTTTTTAATCTTAATTGAAATAGTCGATTCGCCTAGAGTGCAACTTGTTTACATTGACATCAATAATGTTTATTGTTGCGACGCCCAATCTATATTGGGCATACATCGATGTAATTAAACTTCATGGGGAATACTATGAAAAAAACAGCAATCGCACTATTAGCATCTTTTGCTTTTGGTGGCGTAGCGATGGCTGCTGTTGAAGAGACAACAACAGCGTCAACCACTGGCGGAGCCGCTGGCGGTACAGCAGCGACAACAGCAGCAGTAGGTACAGTAACGGCAACGTCTGTAGCTATCGGTGGCGCACTAGTAGCGGGTATAGTAGTTGCTTCAAGCAATTCAGGTACTTCTACTACCACCACAGTAACCGCAGCGCAATAAGCGCCTGCTTAATTCACAACCGCCATTGGCGGTTGTTTTTTAAATATTCAAATGACGAATTTTTATTATTAAGCCCCTATTATGAAGTTTGCTATTCACTCGTTATTTATTTGTTGCGGTTTTTTAATTACAGGCTGTACACAAAACACTCAATATTTTACTGATTCTTTAAATCTTGCTCTATTTGGCCCTGAATCATTAAGTATCTCGCAAAATAAAATTAATGAGTTGCCCTACGCTAGTATTTATGTAAAGCAAGGTGATAACCCTCAAGCATTAATGATATTAGCTTGGGCCGAAAAAGATTCTAGCCAATTTCAATCCAACCCGTTGGCTTTAAAATATTTATCCGCAAATCATGAGATGATCGTTACCTCGGCAGGGCGAATCACTAAAACCGTGAATTTGCTGGATGCGAATTTATCCAATATTCGATCGCAGCAGCCTGATCCTCTAGCGATTGGTTTGCATGATTCCAGCACCCCGCGCTACTGGGAATATGAGATCAGCTGGCAGCCGGGCTATCACACCCAGTATCACGCTCAATCTCGCTTTGTTGTACAAGGTGAGGAGCAAAAGCTATTGCCACAGGGCGCTAGAAATTTATTACATGTAGTGGAAAATGTGACGATTTTAGCGATTGACCAACATTACACGAATCACTATTGGCTTGATCCAAGCAGTGGCGAAGTCGTCGCCAGCGAACAAACGCCAGCACCCGGCATGGCGCGCTTTGAACTGATTGTTGCTAAACCTTTCTCAGGAGCGAATAAGTCATGATTCTATGGCCTAACTTAATACGCTACGTTTGGCTAGAAAAACGCACGTTACTGAGCGCATCAGTGCCAAAAGCTACATTAATAAAACCCACATTAATGAAGCATTTTCTGCTGGGCGTATTATGCGCACTATCACCGGCTGCCTATAGTGCACCGGCTAGTGTGGTTGAAGTGAGAAGCGCAGAGAAACCTGCCCTCTCCCTCTCTTTTGCATCGGTACCAAGAGTGGATGAATTAGTCATCAATGCGCTAAATGCCAGTGCGCAATTACCTGCCGATATCGATTGGCTAAGCAGCGCCTTGTTTGATGTGACCAGCCCGTATCAAAAAAAGCAGCAGGTTCTGCTTGTGATCACCCATCAAGAAAGTTTGGCCGCATCGGCTCACAAAAAGCGCTGGCGTCAGTTGAAAGAGCAGCTACGCGCACGCACTTTTGCACAGCGTATTTTTACTCCGCTTGATCCCGACATCACGCGCATCACGGCCAGTCAGAACCCGAAATTACAAGGTCAATGGCTGCTGTCACTCAATACGTTACCCACCACAGTATCAGTTTTGGGGAATGTTAAACAAGCTGGTGACATGGCTTGGAAACCACGCACCGATGCGGGTCATTATGTTCGCTCGGCAGGCCTTGCTGAGGCGGATATCTCGCAAGTATGGGTGATTCAACCCGATGGTCACGCCTCACTGCATGATGTCGCCTATTGGAATCACGACTTTCAAGATATTGCGCCCGGAGCGACACTTTACGTGCCTTTCCCTATCGAAACGACATCACTTTATCCTCAATATTCACTACACAATGTGAACGACATTGTCGTTGAACTGCTGCGAAATCAATTGCCATGATGAAACTGAGTTATCTTTCGTCTTCGACGATTCAACCACCTCGCGTCACTTGTATGGCGTGCTGCATTGTGTTTAGTTTGGCGTTACCGAGCCAAGCTGACGAATTCAGCTACCCGACGCTGGTGCATTCTCAAACTGATTTTGGTGGTACAGGCTTAATACAGATGCCCAGTGCCCGCATGATGCCAGAAGGCCAATTCAGTTTAAGCGTCACAAACAACGATGATTACATTCATTACGTCAGTTCACTCCAACTCTTCCCATGGCTAGAAGCGACGATTCGTTACACGCAAGTGCATGAGCTACTTTACAGCGGCGATACCAGCTTTAGCGGTGATACGAAATACACGGATAAATCGATTGATGCCAAACTGCGTTTGCTAGAAGAGGGATATTGGCTGCCGGAAGTGTCGGTAGGGTTACGTGATGTTGGCGGTACAGGTTTGTTTGATGGCGAATTTATTGCAGCCAGTAAACGTTTTGGCCCATTGGATGTCACACTCGGCGTTGGCTGGGGTTATTTGGGTAACAACGCGAATTTAACGGGTGATAAATCCTCAACACCAGATTGCGGTCGCGATGGTAGTTACAGTGGCAAAGGCGGCCAATTTGATATTGGACGGATGTTCACGGGTTGTACGTCGCTATTTGGTGGGGTTGAATACCAAACACCTTGGCAACCACTGCGTCTAAAAGTGGAATACGATGGCAATGATTACCGCAGTGATTTTCCCGTCACCCGTGGTGATGCAGTAATGCCCGTTTCAACACCGTGGAACTTTGGTGTGGTATACGCTCTTGCTGATTGGGCCGATTTACGCCTTAGCTATGAACGCGGTAATACCTTTACCGCAGGCATTACCTTGGGTACGAACTTGGCGACGATGCAACCGGTGTGGGTTGATGAACCCAAACCCAGTTATGCTCCGCAAACGAAATCACATGAGTTAGACGATGCTGAATGGCAAACTCTGCTTCATGACCTTGATGTAATCGCCGGTTATAAACAAGCGACTTTGTACCAAGATGATGCCACCCTCACGATTGAAGCTGAACAATATAAGTATCGCGATCGCAAAGAAGCGCATGAACGCGCCGCATTGCTGCTGGCAAATCAAGGCATTGATGCACAGACGTATCGCATCATCGAGACGGCCAATAATCAGCCTCTCACTGAGACCAGAATAAAAGCGAATGCGTTTGCCCGCGTTGCTGACCGTGATTACCCTAACGCTCACATCACCGATGCCAGTGCGCGCGGTAACCCTGTCGCGATCAATGGCGAAGTAAAAGCGCAGCAGTATGATGCGTGGCAATTTGGTTTAGCGCCTGTGTTGCAGCAGTCTTTTGGTGGCTCTGAAGATTTTTATTTGTACGCGCTTGGTGTTAGTGCTAATGCTAGCGTACAAACACGAGATCATTGGCTACTCTCTGGCAGCCTTTATGGCAACCTTGCCGATAACTACGACAAATACAAGTACACCGTACCGCCAGATGGTACTGATTTGAAACGGGTTCGTACCTTGTCTCGACAATATTATGAAGATGCCGTTCGCCTTGATAGCCTGCAACTAACCTACTTTGATACTTTCGGCCAAAGTTGGTTTGGTCAAAGCTACGCAGGGTATCTCGAAACCATGTTTGCTGGTGTCGGCGGCGAAATACTCTATCGTCCATTAGGCAAAAATTGGGCGGTTGGGATTGACGGAAACTATGTAAAACAGCGCGACCCTGACACCGCTTTCGGTCTGTATAAAGAAGAAGTGCATTATGATCCACAAACGAAGAAAAACTATCGAGTACAAACTGGCACAGTAACAGGCCATGCAACGCTCTATTGGCAGCCTAAGTTTTGGTCATTGATAGACAATACGTTACTCAAGGTCAGTGCGGGGCGTTACTTAACCGACGATATCGGTATGTCGGTCGATTTTTCTAAGCAGTTTGATAGTGGTGTGATTGCCGGTGCGTTTATTTCTAAAACGAACCTTTCTGCAGAAGAGTTTGGTGAAGGCAGTTTTACCAAGGGATTTTATGTTTCAATTCCTATGGACTTGATGACCATTCGGCCGAGTACACAGCGCGTGACCGTATCTTGGTTACCGATTCAACGTGATGGTGGGCAAATGCTGAACCGACAATATCGCTTGTACGATATGACGGATGCACGCTCACCTTGGTATGGTCGCCCTATCTCAAGCAACTAGCTTAGACTATTGTTACTAATAAAAAGAGAGCTCATTTATGGGCTCTCTTTTTAATGCCTACCTAAAGAATATCCCTACTTTTCAACAAGAAACAGCCAACTCACTATTGATTAAGTTATCCACTATAACTATTTTTTATGTGACACATGGCAATGTAATCCATTGCATCTATACTTTATTAGGTAAACACATTTGATCTAGATGCGCATCAAGATCTCGGTATTGTTGGCTTTGAATAGGAGGTTCTTATGTTCCTTCAGCCTGTTATCGGATCTCATTTCTGTCGGTTATCTCGTTACTCAATGTTAGTACTTGCTTTCATTTTAGTTGGTTGCGCAGGCTCTAACGGGCGAACCATGAAAGCGCAAAATCCCCCAGCGATTAATTATGAATTCACCGGTATTCCATTGCTGTATTTTGGTTATGGATCGAGTGTGCCCTTAACTCCAAATTTAAGCTTAACTGCAGCTCATGTGGCAAAAATGAATTATGCCAAAGTGGTAGCTTACCATCCCACTTGTGATGTGGCTTTGATCGAGTCAGACAACCAACATGTTGTACTTCCAGAATTAGGGCTAGTTTATCAAGGAGAAAAAATAGAGGCGTTTGGTGTGAGTGGCAGTGGTGATGTGGTGATGGGAAAAGGGACGTATCATTTGGACTTAAACTTCGTCAATAGCCGTTACTTCAGCAAATGCCCAGCCAGCATTACCGACGCCCCAATACGTTCGGGCATGAGTGGCGGTGGTGCATTCAATGCACAAGGCGAATTGGTCGGTATATTAGCGGCTATTGCAAATAAAGCAGATACGAGGCTTGTGAACGGAGAAGAATTAGATATCGAACGCTTAAGCATTTTTGTTTCGATCAATTTCATCCAACCGTGGTTGAAAGCACAAGTGAACACTTACCACCACGGAGAATATCAATGGCCAAATGTAGAAACGAACGAAACAAGGTTAGCGCGGCAGCAGTAAACTCAATAAGCCGAATGGATAGCCGATAGAGATTATCTGTTCGGCTATATTTTCTAGGCTTCATCGCTTATTCTGTTTTCAGTCTTCATCTCTTCAGATTTAGCCAATTTTTTCCACACCAAATCACAAATACCATCACTAGGAGTAAAACCTGTCGGTGCTTCAAGCAGCAGCTCACGGATCCGCTCATGATCAAAGTTATGGCAAGCAATATCGAGCTCTTCCAAAAGATGCATGTATTGAGGTAACGGTAAGTTTACTTCTGTCGCGGTCATGATTCGTTCATGTGCAGTATGCTCAACATTGTCACCTATCAGAAGCTCTTCATACAGCTTCTCACCGGGGCGTAGGCCTGTATAACTAATTTCAATATCACCGTATGGGTTAGATTCGTCTTTCACTTCCAACCCAGAAAGCTGAATAAGATTTTTGGCAAGATCTGAAATACGCACAGATTCCCCCATATCGAGAACGAAGACATCACCACCTTTGCCCATCGCTCCTGCTTGGATCACTAACTGTGCGGCTTCTGGAATAGTCATAAAATAACGCGTTATTTCAGGATCAGTAACAGTTAAAGGGCCGCCTGTTGCTATCTGTTTTTTAAACAGTGGTACCACGGAACCAGAAGAACCCAGCACATTACCAAAACGCACCATACAAAAACGGGTGCCTTTAAGCTTCTCATTTTCTTGCTCTGCCAAGGCTTGTAAACCTAATTCAGCCATACGCTTAGTCGTACCCATTACATTAGTAGGCCTAACTGCTTTGTCTGTAGAGATAAGCACAAAGGACTCAACCTGAGCCTCCACTGCAGCTTTTGCAGTGTAGTATGTACCAAACACATTGTTTCGTACCCCTTCCACTACGTTGAACTCTACCAAAGGAACATGCTTATAGGCGGCGGCATGGTAAATGGTTTGAATGCTAAAGCTTTTCATCACCATTGATAAACGATTAATACGCTGAACAGAACCAAGCAGAGGTACGATTTCAATATTTAGTTTTTTGCGGACACTAAGTTGACTAAGCTCTCGATCAATTTGGTATAGCGCAAATTCAGAAAGCTCAAAAAGAATCAACTTTTTCGGCTGGCTGAGGATAATTTGTCGACACAGCTCTGAGCCAATCGAGCCCCCAGCCCCGGTGACCATAACGACTTTATCTTTAATGTTTGCTTCCATTAACGAGCGCTGTGGTGTAACCGGATCTCGCCCAAGTAAGTCCTCAATCGCAACGTCTTTTAGCTCATCAATACTCGCCTTACCTTCAACAATATCTTTCATATCTGGTACGGTAAGTACTTCCGCTGAAAGGTGAACCAAGGACTCCAGTATTTTCTTTCTTCGAGCACGTGAAGCACTTGGTACTGCAAGTAGTATCTGCTTTACATTATGTTTAGCAACTAGCCTATCTGCATGACCAACATTATGTACACACAACCCCATAATCACGGTCTTTTCAAGGGTTTTATCTTCATCAATAAACCCTACTACTTTATGAGTTTCCGAATTTCTGAGCGCTAGTGCAAGCTGCCTTCCCGCTGAGCCCGCCCCATAAATCAGCACTGGCTTGTTTCCTTGACAATTGAGCTGAGCAACGAGCACACGCACAATCAGCCGAGCACCACCACATAATAGAGAAAGAAAAGTTCCATAAATAATGGGTAACGAGCGTGGGATAGGTGCATTAAAATAGAATGCGAGTACAGCAACAGAAGCTGCCGAGATCAACGTACCAATACTAACCACAGCCAACGCATGAAAGGTCAAATAACGCAGAACTGCTCGGTAAAGCCCAAGTTTAAAAAAAGAAACGATGGTGATAACAGCAACACCAGCCACTAGATAGGGCACTGTTGGTGATTTAATTAAAACAATATCACCAATTCTCACCCAATAGGCAGCATAAAAAGAGAATACGATAAAGAAAAGGTCAATTACTACGCTGATAATGCGCTTATTCACCCGCGATAAATTCCAGATAAAATTTAGCCTAGCCATATTATTTCTCTATATAAACCAACGCCAATACTGTCTGATGTTGGCTTTAAAAACTTATTAAGTTAGGGATCCACGGAAAAGTCATGAACTTCCCCATTAATAAAGGCTCGAAAACACCTTCAAAAAAAGGTACTCAGGATCCATCGCACACATTGCTCTTTTGTCTTTAATACTAGAATACTTGCTTTTAAAGTCGTTCCACTCTTCAGTATGTTTAAGCACATTTGTCTGATCCTTGCGAAGTTCTCTGCACTTTCTTCAGCCCTTTTTCGGCAAGTATCTTCGCCAAATTCAGTATCGAGCGTCCAATGCATCGACTCAATTAACCAGTGTGAACGCGTTTCATTTAACAACTCCCTAACATTTAAATCCTTCGAGCTAATATAGTACCTCACCGTAACTTCCGACTCTTTCGCTACGGTACGGAAACCGCATGAACATCACCGCCCTGTAAAGCTTTCGAGAACCTTACTTAGGTAGTTTTCGTCCATTGCGCAGTTCATCCGTTTGCGTTTAATACCACCTTTAAAGGTGGTTTCACTCTTTAATAGGTTCAAACACATCTGCCTGATCCTTGCTAAAGCCTCTGCGCGATCATCGGCTCTAATACGAGAGTTGTCCTCACTAAATGCGGTATCAAGGGACCAATGCATGGCCTCTACGCCCCAATGAGAACGCGTCGCTTCAAGCAGAGTTTGGGCTTCTAATTCTTTAGAACATATATAGTAACGAATACTCACTTCTTGCTCTGTTGCTACAGCCGATTCTTGGCGAATCGAAGCGACGATGCCCATTGATTTTAGCTCGGGCCATTCATGCTCAATATCACCTAAAACCGACAAATCACGGTTCACTAAAGCCACTCTCGTTTCCGTTCTTCCGTGACTTTTTTCTTGAGTACTGTAAGAGCTGCCGTCAAAGTCTTGAAGCATGTCCATTCGAAAATAATCATCAAAGGCTTGCTCAAGCATTCCCTGATACCTTTCACTGCTAACAAATAATCCGCTTCTTTATCGAGGATTTTCTGCGCTATTTTCTTTTGGCATCCCATTGCATCAATCGTAACCAAGCAGCCTTTTACCTCTAGCAAGTCAAGTAGCTTGGG
>NZ_CAWNTB010000034.1:0-8543 GCF_963877065.1 Vibrio sp. V01_P9A10T6 | reverse complement strand
CTTCCCTGGCACTTTAAGTGTCCTAAAGGGTTGTTCGAGACTAGAACGTTGATAGGTTGGGTGTGTAAGCGCTGCGAGGCGTTGAGCTAACCAATACTAATTGCCCGTGAGGCTTAACCATACAACACCGAAGGGGTTTTGTGGGCTCAATTGAAGAACATTGAATGTGTGAATGAGAACGAAACAGCTTTCCGAATTAAGAAATTTGCTTGGCGACCATAGCGTTGTGGACCCACCTGATTCCATGCCGAACTCAGAAGTGAAACACAACAGCGCCGATGGTAGTGTGGGGTCTCCCCATGTGAGAGTAGGACATCGCCAGGCTTTGAATTTATAAGAGCCCGTTTGTAAGAGCGGGCTTTTTAGTCACTTGTGACACAAGATACAGTGTGCTGATATGGCTCAGTCGGTAGAGCGCATCCTTGGTAAGGATGAGGTCCCCAGTTCGATTCTGGGTATCAGCACCAGTTTTATAGCTCTGTAAGCTAAAAGAATTTGCTTGGCGACCATAGCGTTGTGGACCCACCTGAACCCATGCCGAACTCAGAAGTGAAACACAACAGCGCCGATGGTAGTGTGGGGTCTCCCCATGTGAGAGTAGGACATCGCCAGGTTTGAATTACGAAACCTCAGCAGAAATGCTGAGGTTTTTTTCTATCTATTCGTATCATTCAATGTCCAATCATAGTGATAGCTGATACTCTTTTTCTCGCTTTTTAGTGCCTTGTTGTACTGCACTAAGTGCGCAAATAATTGCTGTTTCGTTCCAAAATCTTCAGCAAACCAGTCATAAATAGAAGACAGAACCCATTTATCATTGGTGACCTTTACTCCTTTTTCGCTATTGATAAACTCAGTGGCTGATTTCTCCAGTAATAATTCAGTATTTTCTGCTGTGAAAGCCTGCTTTTGTAAGTTTGGACAGCCAAGGCTTGCGCAGTTGACCGCATAATGGGTTCGAGGATCTTTCCAAATGGGTCTTAAAATTCGATGTTCAATATCATTGAGAGTCAGCTCTTTTTGATTGATGGTAATGATCTTTTGTTCCCAAGGGCCAAATGAGAAAAATCCTCCCAGTTTAGTGATGGATGGTATTGGGTAATGATCGACGATTAAGTTAACTGTTAAGGCATTATATAAGTTGACCCAGTAAGCATATTGTTCCAGCTTTGCATACTCTCTTGGATCAAGAGCTGATAATTGTGAAATATAGAGCTCTAATTGCTCTTTATCTTTTGAGTTGACCCTTTGATAATCGAAGAGGTTGTTGTGATTTTCTTGGATTAGATAAGTATCAAGTGTTGTCTGCCAAATTTGATGTGAAATGGCTTGTGTATTTTCTTCATTACTAGAGTTCCAATAATCCCATAGCTGTGATTTAGGAGCAGAAAATACATTCGTTGACCCGAGTGTCAAACATAGCGTTAGTAGATATTTCATCGTTTACCTCTCATCTCATAGGTTATATGACCTAGGTAGGGATTGATAAATTTCAGATAAAATAAAAGGTTGGTGCATCTACACCAACCTCTGGAAATTAAATCGATACTCGCTATTTCAAAAAGCTAGGAATTTTTGTTTCATAATCAGCGATTTTATCTTCGTGCTGTAGAGTCAAACCGATATTGTCTAATCCATTAAGTAAGCAATGGCGACGAAATTCATCAATTTCAAATGAGTATGTTTTTCCATTGGCTTTAACTTCCATTCGTTCAAGATCTACAGTTAGTTGAGCACCTTCATTTCCTTCAACAAATTGGAATATTTCATCAACTTCTTGCTCTGTAAGGCGGACTGGAACCATTTGGTTATTGATTGAGTTACCATAAAAAATATCCGCAAAACTGGGTGCAATCATGGCTTTGATGCCGTAATCCGCTAAAGCCCAAGGGGCATGTTCTCGTGAAGAACCACACCCAAAGTTTTCACGAGCAAGTAGAATGCTCGCTCCTTCATAGCGAAGTTTATTCATGACAAAATTTGGATTAGGTTGTTGACCTGCATCATCTAGAAAACGCCAATCATGAAAAAGGTGTTTGCCAAAACCAGTGCGATTTACTTTCTGTAAAAATTGCTTAGGGATAATGGCATCTGTATCGACGTTCGCTGCATCAAGAGGAACGACCAAACCTGTGTGCTGTTTAAAACCTGACATTGGTGATCCCCTGTTTAGTTGAGTGTTGAAGAATGAATATTACGGATATCGACAAAGTGTCCAGCGATGGCGGCGGCGGCGGCCATTGCAGGACTGACTAAATGTGTGCGTCCATCCCGACCTTGGCGGCCTTCAAAATTGCGGTTGGATGTTGATGCACAACGCTCACCTGCACCGAGCCTGTCATTGTTCATAGCCAAGCACATTGAACAGCCCGGCAAGCGCCATTCAAAACCCGCTTCAATAAATATTTTATCCAAGCCTTCCGCTTCCGCTTGCGCTTTAACTTGCTCTGAACCTGGAACAATCAATGCTTGAACATGTGGTGCGACTTTTTTACCTTTCGCGACTTGAGCTGCTGCTCGCATATCTTCAATGCGAGAGTTTGTGCAAGAACCGACAAAAACTTTATCCACTTTGTAGTCTGATAAGGATTTACCCGCTTCCAGTCCCATATACGCTAATGCTTTTTCTGCTGATGCTTTTTCGACAGGATCACTAAAGCTATCGGGAGATGGAATGGTTTCGTCGACAGCAATTACTTGGCCTGGGTTTGTGCCCCACGTTACTTGTGGTTTGATGTCCGCGGCATTTAGGGTAACGACTGCATCGAATTTGGCATTATCATCGGTTTTTAGCGTTGCCCAGTACTCAATGGCAGCTTCTAAATCGTTTCCTTGAGGAGAAAACTTGCGACCTTTAATGTAGTCGAAAGTAGTCTGATCAGGGGCGATAAGACCGGCTTTTGCCCCAAGCTCAATCGCCATATTGCACACCGTCATACGACCTTCCATTGAAAGATCGGTAATCGCTTCACCACAAAATTCAACGACATAGCCTGTACCACCGGCCGCCGTTGTTTTACCTATAATGGCTAGCACGATATCTTTAGCGGTGATGCCTGGAGCGACTTTGCCTGTCACCTCGATTTTCATCGTTTTAGCGCGAGCTTGTTTCAATGTTTGGGTCGCAAGTACGTGCTCAACTTCTGACGTACCGATGCCAAACGCTAACGAGCCAAATGCGCCATGTGTTGCTGTGTGTGAGTCACCGCAGACAATGGTCATACCGGGAAGAGTAATACCTAATTCTGGCCCCATGACATGAACGATGCCTTGGTATTTGTGATTTAAGTCGTAGAGTGTTACGCCAAACTCAGCACAGTTCTTTGACAGTGTTTCCATTTGGATTCGAGCCATCTCACCCGAGGCATTAATGTCTTTTGTGGTGGTTGAAACGTTATGGTCCATGGTAGCGAATGTTTTACTCGTCTGACGAACTTTACGTCCCTTTTCGCGTAGACCATCAAATGCTTGCGGTGATGTCACTTCATGAACGAGATGACGATCGATATAAAGGATGGGGGTTTCCCCTTCAGCTGACACCGCAATGTGGGCATCATAAATTTTTTCGTATAAGGTTTTTGCTTGCGACATTGCTTCTTCCTTGAGCTCTTTGAGCTTTATAAAGGACTAGGCGAACCTAGTCCTACTAATTATGAGTTTAAAATGTAGCTGGCAATTTTATCGCCCATTTCAGAGGTTGAAAGTGCTGCTTTACCACTGGCAAGATCTGCGGTGAGTTCGCCTGCGGTAAGCGCTTTTGATACGGCATTTTCGATAGCTTGAGCGGCACTTTCTTCGCCCAAGCTATAACGTAGCATTAAAGCGGCGGAAAGAATTTGTGCAACTGGGTTAGCGATGTTCTTTCCTGCGATATCAGGTGCAGAGCCACCTGCTGGCTCATAGAGACCGAAATTGCTTTCATTAAGGCTAGCGGAAGGTAGCATGCCCATTGAGCCTGTGATCATGGCGCATTCATCGGAAATGATGTCACCAAAAATATTAGAGCACAGCATGACATCAAATTGAGAGGGATCTTTAATGAGCTGCATAGTGGCATTATCGATATAAATGTGTGAAAGCTCGACGTCCGGATAATCTTTTGCGATCTCTTCCACGACCTCACGCCATAAGATAGAGCTTTGTAATACGTTCGCTTTATCGACTGAGCATACTTTTTTACGACGTAATCGTGCGGACTCAAACGCTATTTTTGCAATGCGTTCGATTTCGTAGCGGTGGTAAACTTCGGTATCAAATGCTTTTTCATTTGCCCCTTCTCCTTCGCGTCCTTTGGGTTGGCCAAAATAAATACCACCAGTCAATTCTCGAACAACCACAATATCGAAGCCACGATCGGAGATATCGGATCGTAAAGGAGAAAAGCTTTCTAAGCCTGAGTGAATTTGAGCAGGACGCAAGTTACAAAACAGTTGAAAATGTTTGCGAAGCGGTAGGAGTGCACCGCGCTCTGGTTGGTCGTTGGGTGGTAAATGCTCCCATTTAGGGCCGCCTACGGAACCAAACAATACGGCGTCTGCCTCTTCACATCCTTTAATTGTGCTTTCAGGCAGCGGGCAACCGTGGTTATCAATCGCAATCCCGCCGACATCATGTTCTTCTCTGGCAAACCGGATAGCATGTTTTTTTTCAATCGCATCCAATACCTTGTGTGCTTGTTGCATTACTTCTGGGCCGATACCATCACCTGCAAGAACGGCAATTTTGTATGTTTTGTCTGTCATGTTAGTCCTTTACTATTTTTATATTTGCTTGCCCCAGTGAGCTCTAAAGACTGAAAGCTCTAATCTAGGTACGTTAAACGGTTGCCACTTTCTTTTGTTTAATTTCTGCAATTTGATCGGCACGATGAATGCTATTGATCACGTGCAATAAGGCTTGTCCTGATGCTTCGACAATATCCGTAGAGACGCCTGTACCGTGATATTTTCGCCCTTTGTAGTTGGCAATAATATCGGCTTGCCCGAGTCCATCTTCACCTTCGCCCTTGGCGGTAAGGTCAAATTTATCCAATACGATCTCATAGCCAGTTAGACGGTAAATACATTGGTAAAGTGCATCGACAGGGCCATTACCAACGGCAGCTTCACATTTTTCTTCATCACCACAAAGCAATTTAATACTGGTGGTCGCCATAACACTGCCTGATTGAACACTCAAATAGTTCAATTTGTAGAAATCGTCTTCATCACGCAGATTTGAAAAGTGCATCAAAGCTTCTAAGTCATAGTCAAACACTTGGCCTTTACGATCTGCCAATTTTAAGAAATCTTCATACAAGGCATTGAGGTTGTATTCGTTTTCATTGTAACCCATGCTATCCATATGGCTTTTTACTGCGGCGCGGCCACTGCGGCTCGTTAAGTTCAGCGCTTGGTTTTTTAGGCCAATTGACTCTGGAGTCATGATTTCGTAAGTGTTTTTGTTCTTCAACATGCCATCTTGATGAATGCCTGACGAGTGGCTAAATGCGTTGGCACCGACAATCGCTTTGTTACTTTGAATCGGCATATTGCACAGTTGACTGACCAACTTACTGGTGCGGTGGATCTCATCATGCTTTAAGCCTGTATGTACGCCGAGGAATTCTTGACGAGTTTTGATGATCATCGCGATCTCTTCCAGTGAACAGTTACCAGCGCGCTCACCAATACCGTTGATGGTGCCTTCTATTTGCCTTGCGCCAGCCTGTACGGCGGCAATCGAGTTTGCGACTGACATTCCCAAGTCATCGTGGCAATGAACGGAAATAATGGCTTTATCTATGTTAGGGACTCGCTCAAACAGCATTTGAATAATGCCACCAAATTCGCTAGGAACAGTATAACCGACCGTGTCTGGAATATTGATGGTCTTAGCTCCGGCATTAATTGCGGCTTCGACCATTCTACAGAGATTATCAATGGGCGTTCGGCCCGCATCTTCACAGGAAAATTCGACGTCATCAGTGTAGTTACGGGCGTGTTTCACCGCACTGACTGCCATCTCGAGCACATCATCATAACTGCGGCGCAATTTATCTTGCACATGAATGGTTGAGGTTGAAATAAACGTATGGATACGAAAAGCATCGGCGACTTTCAGAGCTTCGGCCGCTGCATCAATATCTTTTGCTACCGCGCGAGAAAGCGCGCAGACGCGGCTGTTTTTAATGTGTTTGGCAATCGTTTTGACCGATTCAAAATCACCTGGGGAGGAAACTGGAAAACCTGCTTCAATAACATCAACACCAAGGCGCTCTAATGCGTAAGCAATCTGCAGTTTTTCTTTAACGGTTAAGCTTGCTGACAAAGCTTGTTCGCCATCACGTAATGTGGTGTCGAATATAATGACTTGATTATTCATGTTTGCTCCCTTGCACCGATGGTTAATCGTTTACTTCCTAAATATAGTTATAAAAAAACCCGCATCTCAGTGCGGGCTCTTGTCATCTTGTGTGGTGTTTTTCTTCCACAACCTACCCGCGCGAATGGTTCACGATAAGGAGCAGGCCCAGCAGGATAGAAAAACGGATAGTCATTCGTAACATTCCACAAGATTAAGTTAACAAATTAGTACCGTACTCGACTTAACTCGTCAACCATTAAGTTGTTTTTTTATTCATATCGGATCAGTTTTAGTCAAAAGCGGTAAAAATGAGCAGAATTGGTAGATAGGATCACTTTTTGTAGCACGGAATGTTTTCACGCAAGAACGTTTGTCATCGGTTAAATTCATTCATTCTCCAACAAACAGTCACGTATTTGTCATTTTAAACTTCTACGTTTAGAGCGTAAGAGGTTTATGGAATGACAGGAGTCGCTCATGCGTGCCATCGGACAAATTGTTAAGTTTGACGTAGCGTTTTCGCTATTTTGTTTACAGCATCGTTTTAATCAGCCTGTAGCGCAGATCAGCAAAGCTATTTCCCATACTGGGGATGGGCATTTGTATGCGTTGATTGGTGCTTTAGCTTGGTATTTAGATCCGCTTAATGGCCAGCTATTCTTAATGGCTGGACTGGTCGCTTTCGCGATTGAACTCCCTATTTATTGGGGATTGAAAAATAGCTTTCAGCGTCGTCGCCCGGAAGAGTTTTCTCCTTCATTCATTGCCTTTATTACCCCTTCGGATCGCTACAGTTTGCCCTCTGGTCATACGGCTGCAGGGTTTGTTATGGCGACATTAATTGGCCACTTCTATCCTCATAGCGATGCTTTTGTCTTGGTTTGGGCTGGCTTAATTGGCGTATCTCGCATCCTACTTGGGGTTCACTTCTTGACGGATATCGTGATTGGCGCGCTGCTTGGTGTAAGCAGCGCAAGATTTGCTTTGTGGTTGGTGGAGAGAGGCTTTTGAAAATTCTGTATGGTGTCCAAGGCACCGGAAATGGCCATATTGCTCGTTCACGAGTGATGAGTGAAGCGTTGAAAGAAGCCAACGTTGATGTGCAATTTCTCTTTTCTGGACGTGAAAAAGAGAAATACTTTTCGATGGAAAGTTTCGGTGATTACCAAACTCGGCGCGGTTTTACTTTTGAAACTGAACAGGGACACGTAAATTACGTTAAAACGGCGCTGAATAATAATTTGCTGGCTTTCGTGAGTGAGACAAAAAAACTCGATTTGTCTCCGTATGATCTGGTCATTAATGACTTTGAACCAGTATCGGCATGGGCGGCTAAACAGCAGGGTATTCCGTGTATTGGGATAAGTCATCAAAATGCATTTCGTTATAATGTGCCTTTGAAAGGGGCAAGTTGGCTGGATAAACAGATTATTCAACAGTTTGCGCCTGCCAATTACCACGTCGGTTTACATTGGTATCATTTTGATCAACCGATCCTTCCTCCGATTATCTATCGTTCAGAGCAGCATACGTCTAGCGAGCATTTCATTTTGGTCTATCTTCCATTTGAGCATGTTGATGATATTCTTGAGTTGCTTTTTCGTTTTTCAAATCAAGCATTTATTTGTTATCACCCTTCCTTAATGGAAGCGCAATCCGTTGAAAATGTTGAGCTGCGTCCCTTATGTCATACCCATTTTCAATATCACTTGCATCGCTGCGATGGCGTGATTGCTAATGGTGGCTTTGAATTACCATCAGAAGCGCTTTCATTGGGTAAAAAGCTGCTACTTAAGCCACTATCGGGTCAATTTGAGCAGCAAAGTAACGTTGCCACTCTTGAGAATCTCGGACTTGCTGCATCTATGGAGTTTTTGGACCCGTCGGAGTTACGCCGTTGGTTGGATGAAAAACAGGTCGAGCGCGTTGTCTATCCTAATGTAGCGAAAGCCTTGGTTGAATGGGTACAAAATGGCAAATGGGATAATCATAAAGAGCTGAGCCAGTCTTTATGGCGACAGGTTGATTTCCCTAGTTATGTGTCATTTAACTAATATTGACGAAATGCTTTGAATTTTGACGTAATTAATTTATTTGGTGAATATATCAAGGTGAAGGCTTGTTATTCATCACTTGATTCAATGTTTTGAATAAAATGCATAAATTTTTCTGTTTTATGGTTTTTTATAAAAATACAT